>DASZXF010000472.1:0-3850 GCA_035546055.1 Ktedonobacteraceae bacterium | reverse complement strand
GGGGACAGGCGGCGTATGTTATACTAAGCGCAAAGACAACGAAGCTCTATGTAGTGCCAATGGAGGTTACGCTATGGATTTTGCGTACTCGGAGAAAGTACAAACCCTCCTGCAACAGGTCCGCGATTTTATGGATCGCTTTATTTATCCCAATGTGCGGACGTATCGCGAGCAAATCGCTGCTGCGGGCAATCCGCATCATCATGCCGAGATTGTCGATGAGCTGAAGGCGAAGGCGCGTGAGCAGGGGTTGTGGAATCTTTTTTTGCCCGACGAGGAACATGGCGCGGGCCTGACCAACCTGGAGTATGCGCCGCTGGCCGAGGCTATGGGGCGCGTGGGCTGGTCTTCCGAGGTCTTTAACTGCGCGGCGCCGGATACTGGCAATATGGAGATCCTGGCCCAGTTTGGTACGCCGGAGCAGAAGCGGCAGTGGCTCCAGCCTTTGCTCGATGGCGAGATTCGCTCGGCTTTTGCGATGACGGAGCCTGCCGTGGCCAGTTCTGACGCGACGAATATTCAACTTTCGATTACTCGCGAGGGCGATGAGTATGTGCTGAATGGACGCAAGTGGTGGATTTCCGGGGCGGCTCGCCCGCGCTGTCGCATCTTTATTGTCATGGGTAAAACTGATCCTCACAATCCCGACCTCCATCGTCAGCAGAGCATGATTCTGGTGCCGCGTGATACGCCGGGGGTGACCATTGTGCGCAGTCTGCCGGTGATGGGCTATATCGATAACGAGAGCCATTGCGAGGTGCTCTTTGAGAATGTGCGCGTGCCAGCTACCAATCTGCTGGGTGAGGAGGGCGGCGGCTTCGCTATCGCGCAGGCTCGCCTCGGTCCGGGACGCATTCATCATTGTATGCGCTCAATCGGTTCCGCGACCTATGCCCTGGAGTTGATGATTCAGCGCGCGAACAGCCGCGTGGCCTTTGGCAAGCCGCTGGCCGAGCAGGGGATGATTCAAGATTGGATTGCGACTTCTGCTATGGAGATCGAGCAGGCGCGTTTGTTGACCCTGAAAGCTGCCTGGACGATTGATGCGCTGGGCAAGAAGGCGGCCCGGCAGGAGATTGCGATGATCAAGGTGGTGGTGCCGGAAATGCTGACCAATGTGGTCAACCGGGCCATTCAGGTCTTTGGCGCGGCGGGGGTGAGCGATGATTTCCCGCTGGCCTCGATGTGGGCGCATGGCCGTACTATGCATATTGTCGATGGTCCTGATGAGGTGCATAAACGGGCTATCGCGCGTTCGCTGTTGCGCCAGGCGCAGAAGTAGCGCTTTCCCGGGGCGTTTCTCTGTCTGCGGATAGTTCGGCGAGGACAGCGGCTCTTGCCGCGCCAGTCCTTGCTCTCTTGCCTGATCCGCAGGGATGGGCAACGCCGATGGGACAGGAGATGGATGTTTCATGACTATTCCCGATGATACAATCGCGGTGCGCGCGGGCGAGGAACTGGATTGGGCGGCGGTTGAAGTCTATTTGCGTGCGCATATTCCTGGGATTGGTTCTGGTGCGCTCGCGGTGCGCCAGTTTCCATCCGGCGCCTCGAACCTCACCTACCTGCTGCGGCTTGGCGCGTGGGAGGGTGTACTGCGACGGCCACCGCTGGGACCGGTCGCGCCGAAGGCTCACGATATGCGGCGTGAAGCGGGTCTGCTGGAGCGCATTCACCCGGTCTTTCCCCTGGCGCCCCGGCCCTATGTGTTTTGCGGCGATCTGTCAGTCATGGGGGTACCCTTTTATGTGATGGAGCGGCGCAGGGGCGTTGTTCTCAACGATGCTTTTCCTCCTGCGACCGAGGGAACGCCCACGTTGTGCCGGCGCCTTTCGGAGGCGGTAGTGGATACGCTGGTGGGCATTCATGGTGTTGATTGGCAGGCAGCTGGTCTGGCTGACTTTGGCCATCCAGAAGGCTTTCTGGAGCGCCAGGTGAAAGGCTGGATCGAGCGCTATGCCCGCTCGCGGACCGATGAAAGCCCTGATGTCGAAGCGCTGACTCGCTGGCTGGTCGCCCATGTTCCCGCCAGTCCCGCGCCCGCGCTGATCCACAACGATTTTAAACTCAATAATATGCTGATGGATGCCGCTGACCTGGCGTGCCCGGTCGCTGTACTGGATTGGGAGATGACCACGATTGGCGATCCTCTTTTCGACCTGGCTATCTCTCTGAGCTACTGGGTGCAGGCCGATGATCCAGCAGACCTGCGCGCTATCCTCCCGACCGTGACGCCGCTGCCGGGCTTTCTGACGCGCGCGGAATTTATGCAGCGCTACGCGGAGCGCAGCGGACGCGATCTCTCGTCCATGCAATTCTACATGGCCTTTGCCTATTTTAAATTGAGCGTGATCCTGCAACAGATCTATGTGCGCTGGAAACGCGGCCAGACGCAAGATCCCCGCTTCGCCGTTTTCGGCGCCCGCATTCACGTCCTGGTCGAACGCGCTTCCCAGATGACCGGCCACGATGCCTGGTAAGCAGGTCTGCACCTGAAGCATCGGTCAACAGTGACAGAACCGCTCAGCACTCACGATACCGGTATGAGCGGTTCTGTCACTGTTGTCAGAGTCCGGGATATTGTCGCCTGCCGGCTTCTTCTCCTATGCCCGGTCCGCTTACGCCGGGCAGATGAAAGCTGGTGCTGGCCGTGGGGGTGGCCGTGCCAGTTGGAATGGGCGATGGCGGATTGTTCAGCGGAGTAAAGCTATTCCAGGCTTTGAGCACATGCAGTTTATCCCAGGGAATATCCGAGAGATCCTGTCCATCGCGCAGGCCGATCTGGTTATAAAGGCCGCCTTGCCGGGCCGCGTTGCCCGGCGAGCCGTCGGGCGGTTCGCGGTCTGGATCGTTGAGATCCTCACCTTCAAAGTACATGCTCAAGGTTACGCCTCCGCTGTCCCGCACATATCCTCCGTAGGTTTCGAGCGCCTGGCAGATGATTTTTTCTCCGGTGCGGTCGGCTGGCAGACTGTTGCAGTCGAAGGATGGATCGAGCTGGAGGCGGGCGCCCATTGGCACCGCGTCGCTGTCCGTATCATCGCCGTCGCTGGCGCGCATGGGATAGCGCCAGCTATCAGAGCTGTTCTTGATGGCGAAGGCGAGCGCGTGGTTGATGAAGCCCCGCTCGATATCCGCGTGCGTGATGACCCCGCCGAAATAGCTGGCGCCATTGCCCTCCTGCTCTGATCCATCGACCTGGAGCACGCCATCGCCTGTAGGACTGTACACATTGCCGGTTTCGGTGACCCAGGTATCGTCATCTTTATGCGTATTCCACATCTCGAAGATGAGATTCTTTGTTTTGTCATAGATAAAGAGCCAGTGATCGCTTCCCGGCGAGGGCGTGGCTGTAGCGGGAATATGAATGGGCTGATTGTTCTCAAATGCATCATCATTGCCGGTATCTTTGACCGTATAGGTGGGATCGCTGGCCGTGGAGGTGTAAATCGGCATCCCAAACCGGAACAGGGTGGGCACATGGCAGCAATCGCTCAACTGTTCCACCATGGCTTGAGAGGCGGGATCGAGTTGCACATCGCTGCCTATCGGCACGTTCCACGGACTGCTGTTGGAGAAGAGGCGGCTGTCAACCGAGTCATAAGCGCCGGGCGTAAAGGCCGCGTTGCCCGTTGCTGGCTGGCTGCCGGTGGCAGGCGAAGAGCTACTAGGCGACGGGGCTGATTTCCCCTGACAGACAGTCCGCAATGTGCCGGCGAAGGCTACACCTTCAATAACCATCACCAGCACAACTCCACCAATAATGTACAGGAGGCGCCGTCTGCCGGGAGGTCGTTTCACCGGCTTGAGGGGAGGAAATGGCCCGTTGGTCTGCCCTGCCCCTGGTTGC
>DASZXF010000471.1:0-2653 GCA_035546055.1 Ktedonobacteraceae bacterium | reverse complement strand
GGCGGCGCGGCTCACGGCCCCTGCGCAGAGGCTATGCGCGCTGGACGGCTCGCCAACAACTGCATTTTGCTCGCACCCTGCGCGCGGTGATTCTCGATGAAACGAACGATGATGACACGATTGGCAGAGCCATTCGTCGCCTGCTGGCTTTGCCAGCTATTCCCGACCGTCATCGGCTGGCCCTGATAAAGCATCAGCGACCAGTCGTGCGCGACCTGGCCTTGATCCATTTACGCCTGCTCGATAACACCACGCCTGTCCTGCCGATCCTGCTGGATGCCTTGCAAGATGACCGGGCAATCAGAGCCATGTACGCGCTACGACCGTGGCTCTTCGCTCTTCCGCCACACCAGGCGCTAAACATCCTGCGCAGCGTGCCCCTTACCAGAGTCACCATAGCCAAAGAGAAAATCCGTTTGCTCGCCGAGTTGCCGGGAGAAGAAGCGTTTCAGGAGTTGCTCATGCTGGAAAAGCAGGAGTTGCACCGTGATGTTCGCGCCGCGCTGGTGCGCGCTTTCGGGCAGCACCTGGAACGAGACGACGCCTGGCGTATTCTGGAACGAGAAGTCAGTTCACCCGACAAGGTCATTGCCATCAATACGGCGCGTTTAAGCCTGAGCCCCTCACCGGCGAAAGCGTACCATGCACGCCGGCGTTTTCGGAGCACCGATGATGATTGGTCTCGTTTCTTCACCATGTTCTGGTCTTCGGAATGGAATACCGTGACCCTGACCCACCTGGCAGGTGAACATCTCTCGCTCAAAGCGCAGCAGCGATTGATGCACCTTTTCGCGCTTCTGCTGGCCCGCCCGGAACTGGATGTACGAATGGCGGTCCTCAACGGATGTACGCGCCTGCCTGCCGCAGACGAGGGGCAGGAACTCCTGACACGTCTGCTGGAAGCGATGGATGCGGACGATGAAAAGATCTGTGCCGCCGCCGCCAGCGCCATCTTTGGAACCAGTGTCCCCGACGATGCACCTGCTATCGAGCAAGGTATCCGGCGTCTTCTGCCCAACCGCCGCGCCCTTCAGGAGATCACACCGGTTCTCCAGAAAAACCTGGTAATCAACAGGCGCCAGCTGGTCCCCATCGCCAGAGCGATGATTTCCGCCCTGGCCGATGATCCTCTGACGATCACGTTACGCGTTGAACTGGCCATGATTTCCCTGCCCTGGGATGAGGTGGCAACCCTGCTGGAGGAAGCCGCAGCCACGAATGTCTTGCATGGTGACGCTTTGTATCGGGCCTGTCACGTCTCCATGCTGGTGCTGAGCAGATATGGCATGATTGGCAGACCAGATAGCAAGGACATGATCCGCCTGGAAAAGCAACTGGCCGCCAGCTCTGATGAGCGTCTGCGCAGGATCGCACTCGCGACACTGGTTGCGCAAGCCGATGAAGCCCATGGCTGGAACGCCGAACGCCGGGCACGTTTAGAAAGGTATCGCGCCGATCCGTCTCCGCTCGTCGCAGCTGCGGCACAATTCACCATCATCCCGCCTGCAGACATCTAGCCTGACAAAGCCGGGCAGAGCGCCCGGCTTTCTGCTCTCAGTTACTCATCAGGAAAACCGTTGGAGCATGGAAAAGAAAGGCAAAAAAGGATGACCATCCTCCCGCGTATGCCGATAACTGCTCTCATTGATGGTTTGCCAGCCGTTTTCCTCGCTGTGGGTCCACAGCGTCCTGGACTGCGCAGAAGGAGCATACGCACGCCAGCTATGCCATTCCTTTTGCTCGTCGCGCCACCATTCCTGCCCTTGATGATAGACCGTCACATAATGACTGAGCCATTGATCCGCCTGGACTGCGTCCAGCACGCGAAGTCCCTGCCAGCACCCTGCCAGCGTATGACATACCTCATCGTACTCATCAAAGGAGACGGGATTGACGATAAAGTAGAGCAGCGGAACAATGGCCTGGAGGTCAAACAGAGCAAAGCTCTGATGCCTCAGACAGGCTTCGATCTGCTTGAGTTCTGCCCAGCGCAATCCTGGCAACCGTTCATGCCCGCTCTCTTCCGCCAGAGCAAGACCACGTGAGGTGGGATGAAGATATCCCATCGGGTCCATCTCAGGATGAAACAGTTCATGATAGATACCCGTCAGGTTCTCACCGTCTTCTGCCGCAAAATCCATCAACCAGCTATAGCCCTCTGGAAAGGGAAGTACCAGGCGGCGAGAGCCCACCTCTATTTCGGCCAGTTGAGGATCGTCGCCTTCTCCCACGTAGCCCGCCAGAGGATCTTCATCGAGGATGGCCAGATTCAGAAAATCTTGCTCCTCAATATACTGGCTAACCTCTTCGGGCGCCACACCGGGAAATGGGTCATACTTGCTGCATCCATAGCGCAACGCCCAGAAACGAGGATCGTGGACTGCTTGTTGCCAGTTAAAATCGGTTGGCATCTGTTCCTTCCTTTCAAAGGCCTTGTTGTGCTGGCAATGCGAAAATTTCCTCTCACCGCCTACTCCGCTCTCTGTGACGGTTTATAGAACATAAGTTTTATTATACACGAGAAATGGCTCTCAGGCAAGTCGCGCGAAGGGTTTCTTTGTGTTCTGCACCTGTCTCAGTTTCTCTGAGCAGTCTGCAACTATTAGTTGGTCAAGGTTTAAACGAAAGGCAAGCCAGGCGGGAGTGCAGAGGG
>DASZXF010000470.1:0-27461 GCA_035546055.1 Ktedonobacteraceae bacterium | reverse complement strand
TCTGTATGGGCGGGTTTGCCGGTGAAGCCCCAGGTGCCGCTGGGGGGAATCTGCACCAGCGGCAGATGAGCGCGCATGGCATCACTCAGATAGCCGGAGCCCAGACCAGGGAAGTATGCGCGAAATCTGGCGAGCAGTTCAGCACTGGTGCGCGGGCGCTCCTGGAGATAAGCCCGCAACAGGCTGGTAAACTGCTCACTTTCCAGGCTATGCGCGTCTTTTCCGAAGAATGGCCTGAGCATGTCATGCTTCATCGCCGGCTGGAGGGCGAGGCGAAAGGCCACATAATCATTTGCGGTCATCAAATGCAAGGTCGAGCGCATCAGCGAGGCTTTGACTACCTGCCTGCTTTCCAATAATTCCGTCAATTCGGCGCGCTGGAAGGATTGCAGGCGAGTCCACAGGCCGATGTACGGCGCGTTATGGTTCTGGGCCTGCATCCCCACGAGCCGTCCGAGCACCTCCAGGGGAGTGCAGGAGACTCGTTCTAGCAAAAACTGGCGTGCCAGGGTTGCCCGGTTCAGCTCACGCAAAGTCAGTAGACGTTCGGCTATCATATTTCCTCTCCCTCGGGTGCCAAGTCAGCACAGCTTCTCGGCCAGTTCGTTCCTGAGTGCAGAGTCAGCGCGGCCTCTCGCCAACTTATTCCTCTCAGGCTTCGGCGGCGCAGTTTCTGGCCAGTTCAATTCTCTCGGTGCAGGTCAGCGCAGTTTCTGGCTGACTCTTTCCTTCCGGGTGCAGAGCCGACGTTATCTCTGGTCAGCTCTTTATCCCCGCGTGATTTCTATCCCCTACAGTCTATAGTTGTGATTGTCTGGACAAATATGCCCACACGCTCTTTACACCGCAAGCGATGTTGGATGAACTACGCACCCGCTACTCCCTTGCCCAAAGGCATCAGGAGCTACTTTCCGAATAATGTTATAACTGCCGTTGACATCGGCGTTGTACTGCTTGCCCGTTGCTGAGCGGAATAAGCCCCGTTTGACTCGTTTACCCTGATAGGTCGTATGTTTGCAGATTGGCTCTAAGTCGAAAAAACTATACTTTGACGTGTAATTCTCCTCTGACATGCGTACCTGAATGCCTACGAACTCAGCCTTGTAAGTCAGCATATGGATGAAGCGCGCAAACGGGATACTGACAAAATTCTGATTGCTGCGCTTGCCCATGTTTGCCTCTTGCTTCCATTCCGCATTGTAGCCAATGACCAGCGTCCCTATCCCCTCGCTTACCAGCAAATCAATGATACGTCTCGACGCCGTGTGCAAGTAGTGATCGATCTTGCGAGTACGCTTGTTCGTAATGCGCTCTAGCCGATTGGAAGTGTATTTATTGATCTGAGCAAGTTGGCTTTGTAGATCAGCACGCCGTTTGTTGTAGCATTGGTTGATCGACTTCACCGGACGCCCGTTAACAATGCGTGGCACGAAGCCACTCTTGTTTGAGGTTAGCGTTGCCAGATTGTTGACTCCCAAGTCTATTCCAGCGTACCAATCAGGATTGACCTCTGCCTGTTCTGGCTCTTGCTCATAGACCACCTCAACCACATAGAAGCCAGAGCGAGGAACGATACGTACTTGAGCCACGTCAGGCTGAATGCTGATAATCTCGATAGGCAATTGAGACGGCGCGATCACCCCTTTTCTGAGCGCCGTCTTACTCACAGCTTGCGCCGTATACACCAGCACATTGCGTCCCTTTGCCTTGTCCTTGTACTTCGGCAACCTGGGCCGTCCCTGAAACTGCTCAGGATGTGCAGTCCACGCTTTGATTGCGGCGAAGAAGCCTTGCCAGTTCTTGTCAAGCAGTTTCAAGACTTGCTGAGCAACCTTGGCGGGCAAGGCTTTGTAGGCTTCATGAGACTGCATCCGCTTATCCATCTCACTGTAGTTGAGATAGGTGTGCTGGAAAATAAAGGCTTGCCGGATCTCATAGAGTGCCGCATTGTACAGATTCTTGGAAGCAAAACACGCTGCATCGATTACAGCATAGCGTGGATCAGCTTTGGTAATGATATGCTGCTCAACGAGTTGCATCCTGCTCTGCCTCCAATTCCTTCACAATGGTTTCCGTTTTGCGTTTCGCTCTCCTTTGCCCATAAAGCCTTGCGCAAAACGAATAAATGATGCTAGTGAGATCTGCAAGCAAATCCTCGGTCCCATCTTCTGCCTGGTTGACTACCTCCAACGTGCGCCCTTGCACTTGCAGCAACGAATGAATGTAGCGTACTCCAAAGCGACTCGCCCTATCCTTGTGCTCGACAACAATCGTAGTAATGGTTGAGTCTTCGAGAAGTGCAAGGAACTTTGGGCGGGCTTCGTTGACTCCTGATCCAATTTCCTTGACCACTTTCGCCACTTGATAGCCTTTGGCGGCGCAATAGGAAAGAAGCCGCTCTGCCTGACTGTCCAGATTGGACTTCTTCTCAGCAGAGGAAACACGAACATAGATCGCCACTTTCTCAGAAAGTGAGGCAGGCTCATCCTCCAACACAAGAATACCCTGAAAGGAGGACAAAACCGATCCTTGTTTGTGCGCTTGCTGGCAGCTCAAATTCTGAGCGAAGATCGCAAACATGGTAGCCGTATCCAGAATGTATGATAAAATCTACCATCGCCCTCTTATTTAGACGGCAAGCCGCCTGGACCGCATTACGGTGGTCTGTATCCCCGGGCCAGAGGGTTTGCTCACACCGCGATGCGGCGAAACCTAACTGGCTGTCTTTGATGCCACGGTAGCTTCGGGTGCCTGTTCTTCTTCCTCCTTTTTGGGCAGATAGCGCTCCGCGTGTCCCAGCGGAGTGAATGCGAAGCAGATAGGGATGATAACGACCAGGACGCCGATGCCGCCATAGATCAGGGCGACATTCCCGGTGGCGCTGATCAGATAGCCGCCGAGCAGGGAGCCGAGAGGAATAGCGGACCAGGCCAGGACGCTGGCGATGCTGAGGACGCGCCCGAGCATCTGGTTGGGCACAATGGCCTGGCGCAGACTGCCGGAATTGATGTTAAAGAGAATGCCAAGGCCGTTCTCCAGTCCCACGAAGAAGAGCGCCAGCCAGAACCAGCGAGTCAGGGAGAGCGCGAAAACACTCAGGCCCATGCAGGCCAGCGCGCTCAGGGCCACCTGGCTGAAGGTCCAGCGTTTGCGGAAGAGGCCGGCCAGCAACGAGAGGACCACCACGCCGATACTGCCGGCGGTGAACAGGAGGCCGACCTGCGAGTCGCTGGCCTGCAGGCGCTCTTTAGCAAAGAGAACGAGCTGTGCCATAACGGTGACCGAGACGAAGTTGACCAGGGCCATCATCAGGGAAATGTTGCGCAGGACGGGATGGTGCAGGACGTAGCTCAGGCCTTCGCGTACATCGTGCAAAATGTGCTTGCGCTCTCCCTGGCTCTCTGTCGCGGGATTGAAGCTGGCTGTCACCAGGGCCAGCGAAATCGCCGAGAGCACAAATGACGTGGCATCAAGCAGGACGACGGCGGAGACAGGGATAAAGGCAATCAAGACACCCGCGATGGCCGGTCCGAGGATGCTGGCTCCCGAATAGCTGGCCTGGATACGTCCATTGGCCGTCACCAGATCGTCCTGATTGACCAGATTGGGAATGGCCGCGAACTGACCGGATTCAAAACAGATGGTCAGGGTTGAGGAGACAAAGCCCACGCCATAGATCCACCAGATCGACAGGTGGCCGAGAAGGGCCATCAGCGGAATTGTGGCAATGACAAGTGCGCGTCCGATGTCGACCAGAATCATCATGCGTTTCCGATCAACGCGATCCATCACCGCGCCGAGCAAGAGGCCAAAGAGCAGATAGGGCAGCATCTCAGCCGCCGATTGCAGACCAAGGTTGAGCGCGGACCCGGTGAGTTTGTAGACCAGCAGAGGCAGCGCAAACAGGGTAACCGAACTGCCGAGATTCGAGATTGTTTGCCCGGTCCAGTACTTCCAGAAATTATGATTGAGGGTCTGAGAGGTCATGGCCCTCTCGCTCTGTTGTGGTTCCATAATGATACGTGCTTCCTTTCTCGCGTACTTTGCGGATCGCAGGAGCGGGTCTTGTTGATGGCTGGCTTTGCATATAGGGCGGGGCCACGAAGTAAGCCATGCTGAGCGCGTAGATCTGGCCATCGGGATCAGGGTCCGCTGTGGCAAATTCATCGAGTAACTCGCCCAGGCGCCGGCCAAAATCCCTGGCGCGTTCTTCTGAGAGGCGAGCATGTGGAAAACCAAGCGTACAATAGGGCTCATCATCCACGCTGGTCAGAGAAAGATGGTTCTGTTCTTCGTCGGCCAGCAGTGTTTCCGCCAGTTCTTCACGTGCATCGGTCAGAAACTTCAGCGAACCCTCGAATTTCGGAGAAATTTCTGGCGGAAAATCGAACAGGAACAGGCGGGCGGTGCGTGTGTAGTATTTAGCCACAATGCCCCGTACCAGGCGGCGCGCGACTACCTGAGCCAGCCCGGCGGCCTCCAACACCTGTAAGTGATGCCCAACCGTGCCCGGTGGAATATGCAGGCGTTCGCCAAGCTGTTTGGAGGTCAGCGGCTCATGTTTGATGATACTCAGAATTCGCTCGCGTGTTGGATCGCCCAGCGCTTTAAACTGCTGTGCGGTATGAATGCGCAGCTTGGCTGGCAGCGTTGGCATCGTGACCGGCACATCCTCTGAAAGGAGCACTTCGCCCTCGCCAGCCTGTAATTTGCTCATAACATCTCTCTTCTTTCGTATGGCTTACCCGGATTGTTTTGTTTACCCGGATCGTGCGGTATATACCGAACGTTTTGGAGTATACTCTGAATGCTGGTCATTGTCAAGCGTTTTTGGGAGGAAATCAGGGCTATTTACTTCTCACGCAACCACCAGACAAGCGGGAGTGCAGAGGGCGCAGGGGTCACAGGCCTCTGCTGGCGAAGCCACACAAGGGGTAGGGAAGAAGTGAATAGCCCTGGGAGGGAATACTCTATGGTATAATGAAAGATAATAGATAAATGGATACTTTTGTTATACATAGCTCAGGAAAGAGGCGATGGATGGCGGTACATCACAATCAACGGCATGAGCGCCTGAATCTTGAAGAATACTTCGAGCTTCTTGCCAAAGATCCCGAACACGCTTACGAATATCTTGATGGTGATATCTATATGATGATGGGTGATAGCCCTGATCATGCTATCATCACTGCCAATATTTTAAGTCTGCTGAAGAACCTGCTGCGGGGCAGTGGATGCATTGTTTACAGTTCCGATGTCTATGTTCGGCTTTCTGAAAAGCATCGTGTTTGTCCTGATGTGACTGTGAGTTGTGATCCGCGCGATAGAATGGCTGAGGATGCTCTATCTTACCCACGGCTGGTGGTAGAAGTGCTTTCACCTGCTACGGAGGCACGTGATCGTGGTCAGAAGGCTTTGCAATATCGGGCCTGTCCATCTGTACAGGAATATCTCCTGGTTAGTAGCAACGCGCAGATTGTTGAGCTGGTGCGGCGAGAGAAAAATGGTTTCTGGTTGTTACAAACTCTGGGAGCAGGTGATTCGCTGGAACTGACGAGCGTTGGTGGACGCCTGCCTGTTGCTGACATATATGAAGATACGTCGCTGGTATTAGCGCAAGAGTAGCATCTTTGTAGAAGAGGGGAGACCGGGTTTCACCTGGCCTCCCCTCTTTTTGGGGACGGGCTATTTGCTGGTCAGTTCTTCAAAAAGGGCGATATCTTTGCGCACGATATCCAGGCTGGAGCGCCAGAAGGCGGTGGAGCGGATATCGATGCCGAAGCGAGCGGCCAGAGTGGCGGCATCTCCCAGACCGGTGGAGGAGAGCAGGTCATCGTAGCCGGTCTTGAAGCTTTCGGGATCTTGCTGATAGCGTGCGTAGAGGCCGAGGCCGAACAGCAGGCCGAACATATAGGGATAGTTGTAGAACGAGAAGTGTGTGCTGTAGTAGTGCGGCTTCATGGCCCACATATAGGGGTGCAGTTGCGTCTCGTCCAGACCGTCGCCATAGGTTTCTTTCTGCGCTTCTTCCATCAGGGCGTTGAACTCGTCAACGGAGAGCTCGCGGTTCTTGCGACGTTCAAACGTGCGATTCTCGAAGAGGAAGCGGCTGAGGATGTCCAGCACCACCTGGCAGGAATTTTGCAGGGAGCTTTCCAGGATGGCAATTTGCTCATCTTTGTCAGCTTTGGCCAGGGCTGCATGGGTGATGATGGTTTCGCAGAAGATGCTGGCGGTTTCGGCCAGCGTCATGGGCGTCTCTTTCTGGAGCGTGGTGCGGCTGGCCAGGTTGAGATTATGGTAGCCGTGGCCGAGTTCGTGGGCCAGGGTGCTCACGCCGTTGAATGAGGGCTTAAAATTCGCGAAGACGCGCGATTCGTCTTTGCGCAGAGGCGTGCAATAGGCGCCATCGACCTTACCGGCGCGCGGCTCGGCGTCGATCCAGTTCTCGCGGAAGGCGCGGGCGGCGAAGTTTGAGAGCTTGCTGGAGTAGTCGCCGAATTTGTCGATGATGAAGGCGCGGGCTTCGGAGAATTCCCAGACCTTTTTTTCTTTGCCTACAGGGGCGAAGATATCGTACCAGGCGAGGCGCTCCAGGCCGAGTACGCGAGCCTTGGCCTGCAAATAACGGCGGAAGTCGACGAATGACTCGCGCGCGGCGGTGAGCATGGCTTCGAGGGTTGCTTGGTCGATATTGGAGTCGAAGAGGGAGGCCGCGAGCGGGGTTTCCCAGCCCCGGCGGCGCGAGATGGTGTTGACCTGGCCTTTGATGCCGTTCATGGCGGCGGCCAGGGGAACGGCGGCCTTTTGCCAGCCGGCCAGTTCGGCCTCATAGGCTACGCGGCGCACTTCGCGGTTGGGATCGTAGGCGAAGTTGCGGATCACGCTCATGGGAAGTTCCTGCTGCTGACCGCCGAGGGTGATGGGCACCAGTAGTTGCGAGGTGATGTCTCCATGTAGTTTTTCCCAGCCTGCGCCGCTGCTCAATTCCAGTTCGGCGGCGAGATCTTCTTCAGCGGGTGACATCAGGTGGCGGGCCTGCTCGCTGGCTTTTTGCAGGGTATAGGCATGCGCGCTGGCCACGGCTGAGCGGGCGATCAAGGCCTGCACATCCAGCGAGCCGATCCAGGCGGCGTAACGGGTATTGAGCAGGGAGAGCCTGGCCGCGTGCTGCTGAAATTCGCTGTAGCGGGCCTGGGCCAGGGTATCCTGCGTATTGGTAGTGACGAAACAGGAGAGATACGCGCCCAGGGTGGTTGTTTCTTCCATTACATCGTTCAGGCGCAAGGTGATGGTTTCAAAGGTTTGCACTGTCTCGTCGTTCAGGGTGTGCGTATCCTGAGCCTGAATATGGTGGGTATCGAACAGTTGCACAAGATCGGTCATCTGTTGCGCAAAGCGAGCGAAGCCCTGATCGAACTCAGGCGAATCCAGGCCAGGATAGACAACGGTCATGTCCCAGTGGGGGAGTGCTTGTGTTGTACTCATCTTTTTACCTATTTTTGGATCAAGAGGGCCAGGCTCGCGGTAAAGCTATGTAGAAAAGGCCGTGGGCCGACCGGACCGATTTCCCCATTGCAGAAGAGTCCTGCCAGGGGGAAGTCGCCGAGCTGCCGGCTGATGGCGCAGGCGTCGTGATGGGGCTTACCGAAGAGGTCAATTCCGCGTCCATTACACGAGCAGAGTACGCCGGCAACTGGTAATTGATGACCCAGGGTGGCACTTGCCTGGTCCAGTAATTCAGTTAGATCGAGGTCCGCAGCTCTGGCATCGCGCATCTGGAACTGGATGGTTTGCCCGATTCTGGGCAGCGCGCCGATGGCCAGGGCGCCGGTGCCGCTTTCCCGACCAATCAGCGGGCGAATCAGGAAGTTGCCACGCTGGAAGGTATCCAGGTATTCATCAGCGGCCAGGCCGACGAGCAGATTTCGCTGTGCTCGTCGTTGAACCTCATACGGCAGACTTTTAAAGGTTTCTACTAGCATATCATATGCGGGGCGGTTTGAGATAGTGCGAATAAAATTGTCCCGGACGCTGGTAATGGTCCAGGTTTCGCCGATGGGTTCGCACCCTTGCGAGACCAGCGGGAGCAAGGTGTAGGGTCCGCCGAACGCCAATCCGACGCCGCCATCGGTAAATACCTCGTCATTGAGAAAAATATGGGTCCGGCGCGCGCTGGGATCGGAAGAAGAGGCCAGCCCGCCGAGGATGGGACGCTCCTCGTATGCGCCGGACAGTCCATCCAGCAGGCGCTCGATTTCCAGGCGGAAGGGATCGGCAAAGATCAGCCAGGCGTTCGCTTCACTGACCTGGACATCCAGGCGTTCATGCCAGGAGGCAGGGGTTTCGCAGTCGTCCAGCATTTCCTGGGTGAAGCGTACCGGACGTAAGATCGCGCCGGGAAGAGTCAGCGCAAGCAGGGAGAGCGCGGGGACGTTTTCCAGTTCCTGGCACTGACCGATGACCGCCTGTCCGGCGCAACCAATCACGAGCGCGCCGCCGCTTTCCGCGCGCACCCGTTGCAAGAGGTCCGTGAAGTGTTCGGCGTAGAACGAACTGGCGAAAAGAATAACTACATCACACTGGTGCAGGCCACCTATTTGAGACAGGGCTTGCTGGAGAGCGCGATCCCATTGGTCGTCCGCCACAATAGCCGCACTGGCGGCAGGTGCATAGTTGTCCATAGATCCTCCCCGGACGTGCTTATTGTCAGTTCCAGGCCGGTGGAATGCGCCGGGAGTTAAGCTGGTCAGGATCGGCGATCATGTTCGCCTGGGGGTATCCTGGTTGGTCTTCATCTCTGCGCATCAGGGGTTCGCGACAGCTCTGGCCGAACCCTTCCCATACATTGTTAGAGGTAGTATCGCACATGAGCGGAGGATGTGCCAACTGGCGGGCCAGAAGGGGCGTTTCAACGAGGCGCGAAGAGCATTTTATCGGAGATACCTTCGCGCCTCGTCGAGGCCGTTTACCACCATGCACCATTTGCCGGTATCCCGCTACCCGCTGGCGGCGGAAAGGCAAAGGAGAAGGTGCTGCAATACGGGGTGCTTGACGCGGGGGCGGGATCAGGATGGCCCGGGGTTGTACTGTTGTGGGGGACAGTGCCCGGCAGGAACCAGTCGGTGCTTTTGACGCCATCGGCATAGGTGACGGTGGCGCGTTCGAGGCCGCCGGGGTTCTGGAAATCCCGTATGGGATGGCCCTGCTCGGCCAGCAGCATGGCGTCGTGCCAGATGGGGGCCGCGCCCTGGACGCCGGTGACGTTAATCATGGGCGAGTTGTCGTCATTGCCGGCCCAGACTCCCATGACGAAATCGGTGGTGTAGCCAACGGTCCAGTTGTCGCGAAAATCCTGCGTCGTGCCGGTTTTCGCGGCGGCGGGCCGCACCTGGCCACGATTGCCATTGTAACAATCCTGCTGCGAGTTGGCGTAGAGCTGCAGAACGTTGCAATCGAAGAACTCGGGAAGGCGCGAAGTGTTATCGCTGAGCACGCTGGTCATCATATAGGCCAGCTGGGGGGTGAGCACCTGCACACCCGGCGTGGTCTGATGCTGTAAAAGCACTTTGCCGGTTGTGCTCTTGATGATCTTGCTGATCGAATAATAGGGTTGACGCACACCGCCATTGGCGAAGACGCCATAAGCGGACGTGTGATCGAGCAGGCGCACATCCAGACCGCCGAGCACCAGGGAAAGGCCGGGCGTGCCTTCATAGGTGGTAATGCCCATGGCTTTAGCTGTATTCATGGAGTTAGCGATGCCCACATGCTGTAACACGCGTACCGCCGGGACGTTGAGGGAATTTTGCAGCGCGCAGCGCAGGGTCATGTGACCGTGAAAATGCTCGTCGTAGTTGCTCGGTGTGTAGGTTGGCGGATTGCTGTCGGGCACCTGGAAGGTCGTCGAAGCGTCATCCACCGCCTGAGCTGGCGAGGCGCCCTGGGCAAACGCCGTCACGTAGACGTAAGGTTTGAAAGATGAACCGGGCTGGCGATAGGCCAGGGCGACGTTATACTGTCCATCAATCGCTTTGTCGTAATAGTCAATGCTGCCTAACATGGAGATGATCGCGCCCGTATGGAAGTCGATCAGCACCTCGGCGGCGTTGGTGACATGATGGGCATCGCGAATCTCGGCGATATGTTGCTGCATGATTTTGAGAATTTTATGTTGCAGTTCAACGTCGAGCGTGGTGTACACGATCAGCCCGGAACGAGAAAGCTGAGCGCGGGACAGATGATACAACTGCTCAAGCTGCGACAGCACATACTCGTCGAAGTGCGGCGCCTGGTCGATCAGGGTTGGTGATGATTTAAAGAAGTCAGGCGCCGTGCCCTCCTGGTACGCGGTCTGCGCCTGAACCTGGGTGATATAGTGCTGCGCGACCATCGCTTGCAGCACATCAGAGAAGCGCTGATAGGCGGCCTCGGTATTCACCGCCGGATCATAGAGCGAGGCATTACGCGGTAAACCGGCCAGGAAAGCAGCCTGGGCGAGATCCAGTTGCGAAGCGGCTGAGCGCCCATCGGTATTGACCAGGCCAAAATAGACCGTCGCGGCGGCTTCAATGCCATATGCCTGGTGCCCGTAATAGATGGTGTTGACGTACATTTCCAGGATATCTTGCTTGCTGTAGTGATTATTAACCTGGGGAGCCAGCACCAGCTCGCTCAGCTTGCGTTTGATATCATCGGAGTCACCCACGACCAGCTTTTTGATCAATTGCTGAGTAATCGTACTGCCTCCCTGGACCTGCTGCTGGCTATTCAGATCCGCGATAGCGGCGCGCAGAATACCCATAATGTCCACACCTTGATTTTGCCAGAATGTGTGGTCCTCAATTGCTACCGTCGCGTTAAGGAGATCGGGTGCGATCTGTTTATAGGGAATTTCGGTGTGAATGCCCTGATCGGTCATCTGGTCAATCAGGCGGCCCTGGCTATCGTAGATTTTCAGATTATCGGGCGGCAGCAGGTCGCGCAGGGTCAGCACCTGCCCGGCATAGGTGCCCTGGGTCGCCACGATAAAATTGTACGCGATATAGCCAGCCACGCCACCGAGGGCAAGAAAGAGCAGGAACAGCGTGGTGGTCGTCGACCAGATGGTTGTCCACAGACGACGGCGGTCCCGGCGGTCCTGTGCCCTGGCGCGGCGCAGATGCTTGCGTGAGAAATATTGCAGGCGATAGATGCGCCTGAGTCTGCGCCGCTGCTTCTCGGCTGGCAGCGGCGTGGAGCGTGGAAGTTCCCCGTCTCCCCGGCGAGCGAGCCGCGCATTCCCCTGCCGCATTGCCCCTACCGGCTGCCGTGGAGGCGGCGGGACAGACGATACAGAGGCATGGGTAAATACAGGGAGCGGCGCGGCCTGCGTGGGCTGTGGCGGAACCTGGAGCGTGCTATCTTCGGGCGCCCGGGCCTGCTGATCTGCCGTCAGCGGCGTGGTCGGATGGTGCGCCAGTTCGTCAGCCGCCTCCTCTTCTGCAAGTGCCAGCGGCGATGTAGGATGTCGCGCCAGGTCAGGCGAAGTTACTTCTAACGCCAGAGTGGGCAGGGTCACCGCCAGATCAGGCTCAGGCTCGCTTGCCGTGGTAGCTGGCTCAGGGGGAGCTGCTGTGCTAACCGGTTCAGATGTGGTTGCCATAGCTGCCGCAGCCTCTGCTGTAGCGGATTCAGAGGCGCTGGTCTGTGCCGCCAGGTCGGAGGGTGCAGATGCGGCAACATCAGGGGGAAGCGCTTGTGTTGGAGGCTCATCCTTCTCGTTTTCTGTTTGCTCTGCGTCAGCTTCGGCCTCCGTCGCGACGAGCGCTGCAACTTCGGTTTCGTCAACTATCTCTGCCTCAGCCATCTCCGCCAATTTGCTTGCCTGCAAGGGAAGTAGCTTCTCGGTAGGTGCCGCCGCTTCCGTGGTATCTTCAAATAAAGTGGGCGCTGTCGCTGCATTTTCCGGCTGCGCGGCCTCGTCTATGAGCGGACGAGCGATCTTTGTCAGCGGCGAGGACGCTGACAGTCCGGGTGTTACATCTGATATGTCAACTTCTTCCAGAGTAAGCGGTCTGGTCACGCGGGGAAGAGACGGAAGCGGCTCATATATAACTTCGACCGGGAGGGGCACGGTTATTTTGGCCCGTCCTGACTCTTGCTTCTCTGCCATTGGTATCGTCTGTGCGGCGGAAATGGATACTTCATCTGGCGCTCTGGCCTCATCCTGCGCAGTGTCCGGGAGAAATTCTGACATAGAGAGATCCTTGCATTGATATTTTTAGATCAAACATAATCAAACATAACATACCGTGAACGCTTATGAAAAGTCCGGCTGTGTTATAAAAGACGCTGCTGGCAGGGGGAATGTTCTGGTATTACTGTGAGAGAGTCCACATATCGCTGATAAGAAACTGCTGAAAATCGCGAACCTGCTCGCGTAATCGCTCGTTCAGCGTCATTTCAGGGCGTGGGTCTACATAATAGACGCCATCTAATTTGTTAAGCGCAACGGTGTAGCCAAGAAAATGATTCGTTTTGAATGTAGAATTGATACCGAACAGGGAGTTGCCTTTTTGGGCACGTTGCACATCATGAAGGAAAATGGCTACCACGGGGATATCTCTGCCCAGCAACTTTGTCAGCAGATATTTGTCCAGAAAAATTTTATCGATTCGATCTTTGCTGGTTGTTTTGACGGAGCCTACAATTTCAGATGTATGGATAAACTCTGCCTCTGTCGCCAGAATAGCTTTATTGCGAGAAAACACGATATCTAATTCATATTGCATCTGGTAGCCAGGGTAGCCTGGAATAGGAAGTGTAATGACGCGAGAATGACATTCGAGTCCGATATGCACAATAATCAGGCGAATCAGGTTTTCAAAAAGCTGGCCAATGCGCTTCCTCGATTGATTAGGATTTTGAAAGGAATCGCCTATACAGCCAATAGATTGTTGAAGTGTATAGACGATCTTATTTATTTCTCGTTCAGCGATAAAACTGTGCCATTCCGGTCTTTCAACTATGTGCTCCTGGTACTGCCGAAGATCATCCAGAAAATGAAGAAAACTATTCAACCTTGTTTGAAGTGTCGTAAGATCTTCAATGAAGAGGTTTGTATTCAATGGACGAGTAATTTTGTGGTCAAGGAGTTCGCTGTATTGATAAAAAATATATTGGTGGTTAGTGGGTGAGATAATGCGCGTTGGCTGCGTTTCCCGCATGACTTGTAAATACGATTGGCATATGGAAATATAGTCTGCGAGGCTGGAAAAAGGCAATTTGCCCTGGACATCAGCCTGGAGATCGCTGAGATTGATAGTATTCATCGAATGGATTTTCTCCGTTTTTCGTTATCCTGGTCGTATTGTATCCACTTTTCGACGGGCCAATTTTCAACCAGTTCAATACGTCTGGCTGCCCATTGGCAATATTCGAGGGAGATATCGCAGCCCATCCAGCGGCGTTTGAGCTGTTCAGAAACGACTGCGCTTGTGCCCGAACCTAGAAATGGATCAATAACCAGATCATTGGCCTGGGATGAGGCCAGAACTAATCTTCTTACCAGTTCTTCAGGCTTCTGGGTAGGATGAGGCGTCTTTTCATGCATTCCATTACAGGTGGTAGGAATCTCAAGTACATCGCGCGGCTTAGCCCCCTTTGGATGAGGGGACCAGAGCTTTTCGGTTGATTTGCTACCTTTGCCGTACTGGCTGGTTTCGGCCTGTGGATGTTCTGGATATTTTAGCGTATGCTCGCCATAGGGAATGCGCACGTCATCAATATTGAAGGTAAACTCTTTGCTTTTCCGAAAGTGAAGAATGCTTTCATGCGAGCGTCCCCAGTCAGAACCAAGATTGGCTTTATTTTTATAGTGCCAGATCAGCCATTTGCAGCCTTTAAAAAAGCGTGATGCGGGAAGGCGTAAATCAGCCAGAATTTCAGAAAAGCCACAGATATACAGTGTGCCTGTCGGTTTGAGTATTCGTGCGACCTGTTCGATCCACTGGAGTGACCAGTTGACGTATGCTTCCTGGGATTCAAAGGTGTCCCACTCAGCTTTTTTAATATTATAGGGAGGATCGGCGAAAACAAGATCGACAGTTTCATCCTCTAAAGTGCGTAGCCAGGCAATAGTATCGCCTACCCAGAGTGAGCCGTGAGGATGTTGGTAAAAAAGGGCTGGCTGGTGTGCGAGCAGTTGTTGTTCACTTACATCTTGAAAAGAGCCTGTCTGGAGTTCTTCGCCGAAAAGAGTTGGTATTTCGACGTTGCGTATATAACTATTTGATAATTTAGGTAATCGCTGTTCTAACATGCCTTCGATCCTCGACTTTTGTTTTGAAATTATATCACGGAGAGGCTAGACTTCTACACTGGCGGCGCTCTGGGAGGCTTCGATGAGGGCGGGGAGAAGCTCATTAGTGAGGATCTGGACCTGGTGGAGGCTTTCGGCCCAGGGCAATTCCTGGTGCTCGCGGGTGCCCTGGACCTCGGCGAGCTGGAGCAAACTTTCGTCGACCAGGCTGCGGAAATACAGGAAGGCGCGCACGGCGTCGGCCAGGGAGACATGGGAGCCGTGTGTGAGCGCGCCATAGGCCTCGCCCAGGTGGACGGCTTCGGAGCGCAGTTCTTCCTCAGAGGTGGCGCCGGCCAGGGCGCGCAGCAGCAGTTCGAGCAGGCGGCGACCCAGGTCGCGGTAGCCGTCGCGGGCGGAGGCGTCAAAGTGCGTATACCAGGAGAAGGTGGTCAGGGTGCCATCTGTGAAGGCAAAGCGCACACGTCCCAACACGCTTTGCACCAGCAATTGGGCGGCGGGACTGGGCTTGCGCTCGGTTTCCTGACGCAGGCGGGCTTCGATATCGGCGCGGCGAAAACGACGGTGCCCGCCGCTGGTGCGACGCGAGGGCAGTTCATTGCGGTCAGCCCATAAGCGCACCGTCGCCGGGTGCATACCCAGCATCTCAGCGGCTTCGCGCAGGCTGAGCCATTCATCCTCGTGCGATGTTGACATCGAGCGGGTTCCTTTCAGCGCTTGCAGGTGGAATGACAATGATGAATACAATCTTTCCTGGTGTTTCTTTCCTCTGATTCTATGCGATTGTCCGTAGAGCGTCAAGGGGCATTCCGCATTGACGCGCGAAATTCGCGCTCCAGGTCTTTTCTTGCGCTGTGGGGCCATGAGATATGATCCCGACAGGCGTGCCCAGTTGTTCTTCAATCAAGGCAAAGTAAGCATCCTGATCCGCCGGGTCGAGATGCTGGTAGATGGGCGTACAGCGCTGGAGCAGCCCGGTGAGCCGTTCTTGATGTGCCAGATCGGGGGGACGTTGAACGCGCAGGGCTGTGATGATCTCGTCCTGGTGCTGAAAGCAGGCGGAAAGCTCCCGAGCGGCGCCCTGGTAGCGATAGGCGGTACAGACGCGCCACTCGGGCAAACGCGGGAGATAATCGGCGTGGGTGACGGCCAGGTAGTCGAGCTGGCCGGTGACCTCGCGGGCGTAGCGCAGAGCCACCAGATCGCAGTAGCCGCGCCGGAACTCGCGCTGCCAGTTGTTCCAGACATTATGCGGCTCTGGCAGGATGGCGTTCAGGGCAGGTTCTTCCGTGGGAAATGGTCCCGCGCCGTGGCGCGTGGCGTAAGCGCGCAGCAGACCGATGGTCTGGACCTGGCCTGCATATGCGTACTCCTGGAGCAGTGTTTGCGCGTTGGCGCAGGTGGTGGTGCTCCAGGTGGTGTAGGGTGCGAAGCCGTAATTTTCGTCCAGCAAAACGCCCTGCGCTCCCTCAAAAAGCAGTGTGCCAGGCCGGGCGAACAGCGCGCGTATGCTTGTCTCGTCGATCAATTCAACGCATTGCGCGAAGTAATGATAGACATCCAGGCAGGCATCCAGACAGCCGGGATCGGTGAAAACGCTTGCCTCCTGGCGCGCGGCCTCCGTCGTCGGCAGCGCTCCGGCCAGTTCTCTGAACTCCTGGTATTTCGCGTCACGCAAGAAACGCAACTTGCGCAGCAGAGTCGGACGATCCGCGCTGTCCCCGGCAAAGAGCACTTCCTGCTGGTAGGCCAGATAATCGGCCATGCACTCGCCGATGCCTTCGCCGCAACTGCCATGCCGTTTGTCCGCGCGGGCGATCTCTCTGAGACGGTTGATGGCCCGCTGAAAAGGCGTTATCAGTAGCGCGCGCCGGTCGATCAGCACGCGCTGGAGCGCTCCGAGAACGCCGAGTTCGTTGAGATGGCGGGCTTCTTTCAGCATATTGAGCGGATTGACCAGCATAAAGCGCGAGAGCAGTGTCCTGGTGCCAGGAACCAGCATGCCGCTGGTAAATTGTGAGAAGGTATGATGCCTGCCCCGCGCGTCGAGCACGTTATGCGCGGCCTGTGGCCCTCCGTTGTAGCGCACGATGGTGTGCGCGGCGCATTGCCTGGTCAGAAAATCGGTCAGCGCTCCTTTGCCGGCATCCCCGAAGCCCAGGTCGGTCAGCACGAGCGCTTGCATTTGCTGTGACATAGGTAGTTGCTCCACGAAAGGCGCCGCTGGTATGGTCAGGTTGGGAGTTCAGACCAGGCCAGCAACGCCGCGCTATGACGTGTACTATATGCGTTCGGTTTTGGGCAAAGCGCCCGGGGTCAGGTCGGGCAACGCCTGTCCGCTGGCCACGACGCCGTTTGTTCCGCTGGCGTAGACTTGCAGGGCTTTTTTCGCGGCAGCGATTGAACCGGCACTGGCGCCCGCGCTGACCAGATCCTCCTCGCCAGAGGCCAGGTTGATGGCGTTTTCAGTCAGCCCGATGGTCAGCGCGATGGTTTCGCTGACCGCGCTCTCATCATCCAGAAAGATGAGGTTCTGACCGAGCAACTCCTGCCAGAAGGCCGGGTTGGGGCCATCAGCGGCATAGCTGGCATTGGTCGGGAAGATGAAGAACAGATGGTAGCGCTGTTGCACTTCTGCGATAATCTGATGCAGAGGAATGCTCTCCGCCAGGTCGTCGCCGATCAGCTTTGCCACCTGCTGCTTGTTGACCGCCGGATAGGCTTTTTCATCGCCAATCAGGAAGGCATACCCCTTGCGTCCGCGCTTTTCCCAGCAATCAATCGATGTGTGCCGCGCCAGGAAGTAGAGCGGGAGTTCATACGATTCGTGGCTGGTGCCGCCGCCATTGCCTTCGAGAACCACATTGCGCAACTGCTCATCCATCTCCACACCGCTCTCGAATTGTCCGACCTGTAGCGGCACATGATCGCTAATCGCATCCCCGAAGGCGCCAAAGAGAATTTGCGGGTCCGGGATGTAGCCTTTGACCAGAAGCAAGCTCATCAGTTCGGCCAGCTTCTTTTGAAAGACATAGGGAATCTGCTTCATCGAGCCGGTTTCATCGAAAAGCACAGCAATGGCATTGGAGCGTGGATGAGCATCGCTATCACGGCTCTCGCGGAACTTGACCCCGAAAGGGTCGAGCGTCGGATGAACAGTCCATTTTCCGCTGGCGCGCGTGGCGTCGCTGTAAGCAAAGTCGCCTGTACCAGCTTTTTTGCGCAGGCGCGCGGCCTCTTCATAGGCATCAGTTGACCAGTGTGTGCCACCCATAACATGTTTCCTTTCCTTGTTGTGACAGAAAAAGCTCCAATTTATGATGTATGCCGGTTCAGCGGCGGGGCATGGAGAACGGGTGAAACGTTCTTGGTCCCCAGAGTCGTTCCAGCAGTGCATCGAACTCCTGACGCAAGATGCGTACATCTTGCAGACGCTGGTGCGCACGTGGAAGCAGGCAGCTTCTCAGATGGTTTTGAATTTGCCAGGGCACGCTCTCCGGCATGCTTTGTTGACGCGGATCGCCGCCAAGTAGATCGATCATGCATGTGCTCGCCATAAACAGATCCAGCCCCGGACGCGGCTCCTCCCTGGTAAAAACCTCCGGCGGGTACCACGCGCGATAGGGTGAACTGATGGCCTTGATCCAGGCGTGCGTATGCGCGGGATCAAGCACCGCGTATGACCAATCGATCAGGACAACACCGTGCTCCTCTGGATGAATCAGGATGTGCGTTGGGAGCACGCCGCCGTGAATAACCCTGTTGGTATGGGCGAAATCGAGCGCGATCAGCAGACGCCGCCAGATCCAGGCCATGTCTCTGACATCGATTCCCTGCGGGTAGGCCTCTTTGACTTCCTTGAGCGAAAAAAGCCCATCCACATAGGAGAGGACCGTCATGTGCCTGACAATGCCCGTGGCCTGTTCTTCATAGGGAAATGCGTCAACCAGCTGTGAGACAAAATGGCGGGCGGCGTGGTAGTTTTCGCCTGCGCGCAGATGACGCAGAATGTGCGCCTCGTTCGCCGCCAGGTCGTTGTCCTGTGGCTGCATGGGTACTTTAAAAAGCACGCGCCGTTTGCCGCGCTCGTCGAGTGAACTGCCCAGGTAGAGGTTACAGATATCGCCATGCGTCAACAGGCGCTCCAGCTTCCACTGACCGCGAGCTGTGCGAATGACCAGCGGCTGAAAAGTCGCCGAGATATCGCCATACGTGCCATGATTGATTTTGGCCTGGGCCTGTTCCCAGAACTGCGCAAGCTTTTTGAAGGCCGCACCCTGTAGCCCGGCGTCCGTCGTATCCGCTGCTGTGTCCGGGTGAACCAGTTTAGCCAGGCGCAGAAAAACCTTCCGCGCCGCCAGAAGCTTTTCCGCCTGCGAACCATCCAGCTCACCGAAAATCTCTTCAGGCTTTTGCGCTTTATCAAGCAGTGCCGTTACACGATCCAGTTCAGCGTTATCCATAAAGCTGTCCTCATATCATCGATTTACAGGCAAAATTCATAGAGAGTGAGTATTTCACTACGAACAGCAGGGCGCGTAACCAGGGATAGGAAAGTGTATTTCTTACACTTAGTATGGTGTAAATATAACACTTTCTCGCGTGTCTGTCAAGGTATTTGGACACAAAAATATGGCTGGCCTGCTATTGCATTTATCGGGCCGGCTGATGGACAGAAACGACCTGGCTGGTCGGGTTAGAGATGCGCAAAAAGTGAATAGTGGGCCAGCAGCACCAGTTGTAAATCAGAGAAAAAGTGGATGAGCCAGGTGGACCACATCGAGCCGGAGCGGTAGTAAGCGCCAATTTGCGTTGCGGTGAGCAGAAGGGAGAGGATAACGACCAGGGCGGTATTGGCGCTCGTGGCGGTGGGGAGGAAAAGCAGCCAGAAGCGAGTGTGGATCAGACTAATCAGGGCCAGGGTCAGCAGGATGCCGATCGCCAGACCGAGCCAGCGCAGCGGACCGCCTGGCCAGCGCGTGCGCCAGGCATCCAGCACATAGATCCAGGAGAGTTGTTCCATGGCTGAATTGAGCGGTACCCACAGCAAAATGGTCAGCACAAAGCCAGGCATAGCCGCGTGGGCGTCAGGAAGCGCCTGGAAGTTCAGCGCGGCTGTCGCCAGATCGATCAGCAGGCCAGCCGCCATGAGCAGCCAGGGCCAGCGGCGGGGTCGTTGATAGCCCAGCGAACCTTTGCGCCACCAGACAACGCCCACACAGCAGACGCCATAATAGAGGAGCAAGCCCCAGATGGCATGGTTGGTCCACAGAAAGAGCTGAGCCGCGCCAAAGGGAAGCCCCAGCGCGATCAACACTGAGAGCAGCAGATCCAGATTTTTCGCCCGGAAACTCAACGATGTCGAAGCCGAAGAGGGGAACACTGGCTGCTGTGAGGGCTGTGTACTCATGGCGATTCGTCTGACCATGCTAATCTGGCTGGTCTGTCTGCCTCCTTGCAAAATATCTCAGCCTTTATTATAACAGATCAAGGCGGCATTTATGCCATTTCACCAAGCGAAAGAGAGCGAAGCGGGCTTTTCATCGGGGCTGGACACGCTGCATTTTTTGGAACTATAATGTGGCTGGACATTCTACATAACACCTGCCGGGTTTCACACAATAGCAGGGAGAATTACTTTTCATGAAATTGGGATTGCAAGTTCCCGTGTTTACCTATCCCCAGGGGCAAGAAAATCTGGGGGATATGTTTGGTTTGATTGCTGAGCGGGCCGAACGGGCCGGCCTGTATAGTTTGTGGGTGATGGATCACTTCTTCCAGATCGGTTTCGCCGGGCCGCCGGAAATGGAGATGCTGGAGGGCTGGAGCGCTCTGGCGTATGCGGCTGGTCGCACGAACCGCATCAAGCTGGGCACGATGGTCACGGGTATTACCTACCGTCATCCTGGTGTGCTGATCAAAACGGCTACCACGCTGGATGTGCTTTCGCATGGGCGGGCGTATCTGGGGATTGGCGCGGCCTGGAATGAAGAGGAGCACATGGGGCTTGGCGTACCGTTCCCGCCGCTGGCTGAGCGCTTTGAGCGACTGGAAGAGACGCTGCAAATCGCGCATCAGATGTGGGCCGGTGACGAGCAGCCTTTTTCTGGCAAGCATTACCAGCTCCAGCGTCCGCTGAACTCGCCGCGCGCGGTGCAGAAGCCGCATCCACCCATTCTGATCGGTGGCGGCGGTGAGAAAAAGACTCTGCGTCTGGTGGCGAAATATGGCGATGCCTGTAATCTCTTCTCTGGCTTTGGCGATAACAATGTTGGCCACAAGCTTGAGGTGCTGCGTCAGCACTGTGAGGCCGAAGGGCGCCCTTACGAAGAGATTGAGAAAACCACGCTTGACAGCTTTGCTCTGACGCGCGATGGTCGAGATGGGACGATCAGCCCCGCTCAGGCTATTGATCGCTTCGCCGCGCTGGCTGAACTGGGCGTTGATCAGGCCATCTTCAGTCTGCAAAATGTCTCCGACATTGAGCCGTTTGATGTGCTGGCCACCGAGGTTGTGCCAGTCGTTGAGAAAATCGCCGTTGCCGGCAGATAGCCCGTTTGCCATCGCACGCTTCTCACTGCTCGCGCCTGCGGCTATCAGTCACCCCAAAAAAGGGGGGCGGGGCGCCATAAGCGGTTGGGGCCGCCTCAGAAACATCAGGGACGACTCTTGAGATAGCAAGGGGAGGAAGTTTGAACTATCCAGGTAGTTCGAGCTTCCTCCCCTCGTTATGTAATTACAGTAGATTGCCATTTTGCCAGTTGAGAACCAGAGGTTAAGAAATTGCTACCAGAATGTGTAACTTTTTGGCGGGTAAAACCCTTCTATAGGAGAGAGAAAAAAGCGATAATGGGCATAGCCCTTCACAAAGGGATTCTTACTCAGGCGCTCCGGGGGTCTTTTCCGCTCTGGCGGAAGGACAGCCCGGTACTTCATTCACAATGGACACCAGGGACGGCGAATGGAGCGGCGCCTCTTGCGCGGGTTGTGGGATGCTCGCGCGCTGAAGGTTGAAGGAGCAAGCAGCCTGTCAGCGGGAAGCAAAGTCTTGTGAGAAAGAGGCTGGAATGGCGCGTTCCATACCGAGGCCGCCGCGTCGAGGGGGTCCCAGTCGTGTTGCTGCGGCTGTCACGCTGGCGTGGTGGCAGTTTCGCCTGATCTGGCGGTTGTTGCTGGTGGTGGGCATTGGCATGGTGGCGGCTGTGATTCTGGTGTGTACGGTACCGCTCTATTCGCAGGTGGCTTTAAGCGCCGGCCTGCGCGGGGCGTTGAATACTCCGGGCGCTTCTTCCGTGACTGTGCATAGTGTCGCGCATCTGGTGGTACCAGCGGCGACGGAGAAGGTGGCTGAAGAGATTCAGCAGGAGGTGGATCAGAATATTGGCTCCTTTCTGGCGGGTTCGCAGTTTTCCGCGCAGAGTTCCGCCCTTTTGCTCAATCAGGGCCATCTGCTGCAATTGATTGGCTGGTCGATGAGCGAGGCAAGCGGACATGTGAGTATGCTGGCAGGTCACTTGCCGCAGAATGGGGGCAATATTCTGGAAATTGCTCTGACGCCTCAGACTGCTACTGACTTGCAGGCACATGTTGGCTCGGCTTTTAACCTGCCCCTGCCATTTCTGGATGGACAGGGGAATCAGGTCATTTTTACCATTCCTTTGCGCGTGGCTGGCATTTTTATGCAGACCAATCCGAGCGAGAATTTCTGGCATGAGGTGGGCTTTGCGCCTCAGCTCCTGGGCCAGTATGGCACGCTGTATCCGGTGCTGGTTTCCAATAACAGCTATCTAACTGAGCTATCCGTCGCTTCCCTGGCGATGAGCCATGGCAATCTTCAGAATGGCTCCAACCTCCAGAATCCCACGGATTTTTACTGGTACTATAACCTCGATCTTGCGCATATGGATATTGACCGACTCGACGAACTGAGCGGGGGTCTGAACAATCTCCTGGTCAATATTTCAGATCAGCCAGTGGCCCTGCCCTACATCGATAAAACGACCTCCAGCGGTCCTTCGGATCTGCTGAACGGGTATAGCGACCGCGTGACGGTGGCGCGCATTCCGCTGCTCAGCCTGGCTTATTTGATTACGGGCCTGATTCTCTTCTTTGTCAGCCTGATGAGCAGTGTACTGGTGGATCGCCAGGCGGCCACTATCGCGCTCTGGCGCAGTCGCGGGGCCAGTCGTGAGCAGGTTTTTAGTGCGCTGCTGGCGCAGAGTACAGGCATTGGCCTGATAGCTTTTGTGTTCGGCCCGCTGATCTCGCTGGTCAGCGCGCGTCTGCTGGTGCAGATTTCGCTGCCGTCCAGCGCGCAGAGTGCTCTGAACGTCATTCTGGCGGACCCGTTTGCGACTATTTCGCGCCTGGCGTTTGCCTCGTTGAGCGCTGTGGGGGTGTCGATCCTGGCGATGTTCTTTGCTTTGCGGCGGGCCTCGCGTATCGATACCTCGCTCAAGGGACGCGAGAGCGGGCGTTTCTGGCCTGGTGGAGCGTGGGTGCGTGTGAGCCTGGACTGGCTGCTGGGTGTGATGGCTCTGCTGGGGTATGCCCTTTCGGCGTACATTGCCAGCCCAGATGTGCTGGATGTGCGCACACGCGTGCTCATTCTGCCTCCCCTGACCCTGATCGGGGCCGTTTTTCTCCTGCTGGGCTGTATGCTGGTTTTCTTGCGCATCTTTCCCCTGGTTCTCAGTGGATGCGCCCGCCTGGCAGGTCGCGCGCGAGGCGCTATCTCGTTGCTGGCCATGGCCCAGGTCGCGCGTGTCCCTCGCCAGGCGCTCAGAATGACTCTGCTGCTGGCCCTGGCGGTCGGCTTCGGCATCTTTAGCCTCGTTTTCAGTTCATCCCAGGCGCAGCGCATTCCGACCGTGGCGGAGTATCAGGTAGGCGCGCAATTCAGCGGCACGTATCCGGTGGGCACGCCTTTAAGCCGGCAACCTCTGGACGTGCAGGAGCAGACCTTCCGCAAGATTCCAGGCGTCAGGGCTGCCTGTGTGGGCTACCTCTCCTCGACACGCGGCGCGCAGAGCGGCATCAACGCGCCGATTGAACTGCGAGCCGTCAACGCCGATTCTTTCGCGGATACCGCCATCTGGACGACGCAGGACTCCAGCCAGCCGCTGCACTCGCTGATGCAACAACTGGTAAAACAGCGCGGCATGGCCATCGGTTCGTTAGTGGTGCCGGCCATTGTCGATGAGGCCGCCTGGAAGACGCTGAGCCTGACCAGAGGCTCCTCTTTTACCCTCAGCGATTTGAATGGCACGGTCAACTATGTCGGCATTGCCGAGGTGGATCATATTCCGACCATCAATGACAGTCCATACGACAGCGGCACCGGCGATTATGTCGCGCTGGGGGGCGTGCTGGTCGATTTTACCACCTACCAGGCAGTGCTGCGTCAGACCATGCAGGCCAGCACTGCCATTGTACCAACGACAGTCTGGTTGAACACAAAAACTGACGCCGCCGCGCTCAAAAGTGTGCGCGCCGCGCTGGCCGAGGGACCGACGCAGCTTTTGAGCATCAACGACTTGCAAGAGCAGGAGGATCTCATGGATAGCGATCCCCTGTCCCTGGCTCTGCTGGGTGTATTGCTGGTGGGAGCGATTACCGCTTTGCTGTTGAGCTTGCTGGGTAATCTGACCCTCTCCTGGCTGAGTACGCGCAGCCGCCTGGCGTCATTCGCGGTCATGCGAGCGCTGGGCACAGCGCCGGGACAACTGGCCAGCGTTTTGACGTATGAACAATGGATCGTCTACGCCACCGCGATTGGTCTGGGCGTAGCCTTTGGTATCCTGCTCTCATATCTCGTCCTACCGGCCTTCGTCTTCACCTCTCCGGTGGGCGATCTGGCCGGAGGAACCGGCGTCTTTTATATCGCGCAGAGTGTACCGCCCATTCAAATGATCGTTCCAGGAGTCCTGATTGCTCTGGTCATCGGTATCCTGGTGGCTGTCTGCATCGTCATAGTAGGCATCATGATGCATTTTGCCTCGCGGCCAGCTCTGAGTAACACTCTGCGTTTGCCGGGTGATTAATTAACAGGAGAGAGCGGGAATTTCTCTCAAAAATAAGCCAAAAAGGAGCAAAGTATGCCAGAAGCAATTGTTACGTGCGATAATCTGGTCAAAATCTATAAAGTGGCGGATCTGGAAGTGGTGGCTTTGCAGGGTCTGGATCTGGAGGTAGCGCCCGGCGAAATGATGGCCATCGTCGGAGCCTCTGGTTCGGGCAAGAGCACGCTTTTGAATATTCTCAGCGGACTGGATGTGCCCAGCGCGGGCCGGTGCGTGGTGGATAGCAACGATCTGACGCGTTTGAGCGAGGCCCAGCGCATCGCCTATCGTCGACATGTCGTCGGGCATGTCTGGCAGCAGAGCGGACGTAATCTGCTCACTGAACTGACTGCCGCCGCTAATATTGAACTGCCGCAACTGCTGGGCGGCGTCAAGAGCAGCAAGCGCACCCATCATGCCGAGGAATTGCTGGAACTGGTGGGCCTCAAAGGCTACGCGAAGAAGAAGCCCAATCAGTTGTCCGGTGGTGAGCAGCAGCGCGTGGCTATCGCTGTGGCTATTTCTAACGAGCCAACGCTATTGCTGGCCGACGAGCCGACCGGCGAGCTGGATTCTGTGACCGCCAGCGAGATTTTTCAGCTTCTGCGTTCGCTCAACCAGCAGCTCGGCCTGACCATTATCACCGTGACCCACGATGCAGCCATCGCGGCGGTCATGGATCGCACCATTGCCATCCGTGATGGACGCACCAGCACCGAGACGGTCAGACGCGAAGAGCCGCTGGAAGCCGTAGATGGCTATGCCGCCAGGGCCAGCGCGGTCATCGGTCTTTCCAGCGAAACGCACCGTGAATCGATCTTGATAGATCGTGTGGGCCGGCTGCAATTGCCTAAAGAGGCGCTGGACAGTATCAACTTCCAGGGGCGCGCGGAAGTACGTATTATGGACGATCACGTGGAACTCTGGCCGCAGGGCGCGCCAGTGGGCAACGGCAATGGCGGCAACAAAACAGGTATCCACAAGCTCTAATTGTGCAGATAATAACCGTAAAAGCATGATGACTCATTGTAAAGGTATGTTACGAGAAGGAGTGCTGAAACTATGACAGAACAGGCAGTAGCAACAGCGATTGTTGAAGCGCAAGGCATAGTGCGCGATTTCAAGAGCGGCTCAGGTGTCGTTCATGCTCTGCGCGGGATCGATTTGCGTATTCTGCCGGGCGAGTTTGTCGCGTTGCGCGGGCGTTCAGGTTCGGGCAAGACCACTCTGCTCAACATTTTGATCGGTCTGGACAATCCGACCAGCGGCAGCGTCTTTGTGCTGGGACGCGAGCTGGGAAAAATGAATGAGAGCGAACGCGCGCATCTGCGCAGCCACAATGTCGGCATGATGTTTCAGAATGCTCATCTCTTCCCTTCGCTGACGGCCCAGGAAAACGTGGAAATTCCCCTGCGTTTGATGCGAATGGACCCCGCCGAGCGCACCCGGCGTTCACGTCAGGCGCTTGAGCAGGTTCACCTGGGACAACGCGCTCATCATCGCGGCCTGGAATTGTCGGGGGGCGAGCAGCAGCGCGTGGCCCTGGCGCGAGCGCTGGTTCACGAGCCGCAGTTTATCGTCGCCGACGAGCCGACTGGCAACCTGGATTCAATGACCGGGCGCGACATTACCAATTTGCTGCGCGAAATCACCCATCAGACAAAAATCGGTATGCTGATCGCCACGCACGATATGGCGGTGGTCAATGTGGCTGATCGCGTCTTGCAGATCAACGATGGGCTGATTACCGAGGGAAAATAGGGCTATGAGGCTAGTGACTGCGACCCCTCCTCCCATGAGGCGCGAGCCTGAACAGAGGAAACGGGGGCGTAGAGAAAGCAGCATGCCCTTCTCTACCATGACGCGCCTGGCGTTCTGGCAATTGCGCCAGACGTGGCGTCTGCTCGGCGTGGTCAGCGCGGGCTTGCTGGCCGCTGTGGTCCTGGTCTGTGCTATTCCGCTCTACGCACAGGTTGCTGAAAGCGCTGGTTTGCGCCATACATTGGAGTCAAACCAGCAGAACAGGTACATCACAGTTCAGGCGCTCAATTCGCTTTTTTCCGCCGATGCCCTGAATACGGCGGAACAGCAGATCACCCAGGAATTGCAGAGTACACTGGGATCGACCGTCGCCAGCGTGCCGGACCTTTCGGTGCAGATTGCGGCGCTTTCCCTGGGGCAAAATCAGTATATGCGCCTGGTTGGCACCGATGCGCGCCTGGCGGGCGGTCATTTGCAGCTTGTCGAAGGCCGTTTGCCCGCGCCCACCGATGACAATGTGGTGGAATTTGCGGTCACGCCGGCGGGATTGCGCGAGCTGAACTTGCAGCCCGGCCAGTATATCCAGGTGCCGTATGATGTGCTCGATTCCTCGAACCGGCGTATCGCGCAGACCATCACTCTGCGCCTGGTTGGCGTTTTCACGGAAAAAGACGAACAGGCGCTTTTCTGGCATGGCGAAACATTTACCTCCGAGGCTTTCTCTCGCGGCCTGCAAACCGCGCAGCGGCTGCCCGTGATGGTCGATAACGCCGCCTTGATGCGCGTCCTGTCCGCTCTATCCGCGCCCGCCATTCAGCAGAACAACGGAGGGCAGTTTGAAAACCCCTCCAATGTCTACTGGTATTATCGCTTTGACTTCTCGCGGCTCGACATCAATCACCTGGCCGATCTCACTGACTCGCTCAACGCGGCTCTGACCGTCCTTGAGCATAATCCAGAAGCCTTTCCTTATGTGGTCGATACTACCAGCAGCGGTCCCCTGGCGATTTTTCTGGATTATCGCGACCGCGTGACTGTGCTGGGGCTGCCTATTCTCTGCCTGGCCTTTCTCATCGGGGGGCTGGTGCTCTTTTTCGTCTTTTTGATCACCGATCTGCTGGTAGAGCGCCAGGCGGCTACTCTGGCTCTCCTGCGCAGTCGTGGGGCCAGCGTCCCTCAAATTCTCGGTGCCCTGCTTCTCCAGAGCGCCGGGCCAGCTCTGCTGGCTCTACTGGCAGGCCCTTTTCTGGCGATTTTCCTGGGGCGTGAACTGGCCGGCCTGACCCTGCAACCGGTCGATCAAGAGGCCATTCAATTGATAACCGCCGACCCCTTGA
>DASZXF010000469.1:0-2219 GCA_035546055.1 Ktedonobacteraceae bacterium | reverse complement strand
TACCGTTGATATCTTCACTCGCCGCACTCACCCCGATCAGCCCGCCATTGTCGTCGTTGGCCCACGTGTGCGCGTTATCCACATTGAGGCCGGCCCTGTCGCGCCCGTCCATAAAAATGACCTCTACCAGTATCTCTCGGCTTTTACCCGGCAGATTGAGACCTTTGCCGTCCAGGAAGGCCGCAGCTACGATCTGCTGCACAGCCACTACTGGCTCTCCGGCGTGGCCGCGCAGCGACTTGCGCGCCGCTGGCGTGTGCCGCATGTGACGATGTTTCATACCCTGGCGCATTTAAAACAACTGGCCAATCCGGCAGAAGCCGAGCCAACCCTGCGCCTGGAGATGGAACGACATCTGATTCAGCACGCCGACCGCATTATCGCCGCGACCCTGGATGAGCAGATGCAGATTATTCGCCACTGTGGCGCGACCTCCAGCCAGGTTGAAGTGATCCCCTGCGGGGTTGATCTGCGCCGCTTTGTGCCCCATGATCGTCAGGATGCGCGCGCGCAACTCGGCTGGCAGGAGGATCGGCCAGTCTTGCTCTTTGTCGGGCGCCTCGATCCTTTTAAAGGTCCAGATGTCCTCTTGCGGGCCGCCGCGCTGATGCAGGAGGAGGCCAGAGTGGTCATCGTCGGCGGTAACATGAGCGGAGATGCCGAGCTTGACAAACTGCGCAGCCTGGCCCGCGAACTGGGCATCCACAGGCGCGTGGATTTCCTGGGCGCGCGTCCCCAGGCAGAACTGCCCCTGATTTACAGCGCCGCTGACGTGACAGTTGTGCCCTCTTATCACGAAAGCTTTGGCATGGCCGCTGTTGAAGCGCTGGCCTGCGGTACTCCGGTCGTCGCCACACGTGCCGGCGGCCTCATGACCGTTATTCGCCATGGCGAGACAGGCTATCTCGTGCCCCGCTCTCCCGGCTTCTTCGCCGAGCGTCTCGATAGTCTGCTCAGCGATCCCGCTACTTTGCAGGCCATGCGTTCCGCCGCGCGTTTCTCCATTCTGCGCTATAGCTGGCAGAGCGTGGCCACTCTGATGAGCGAAGTCTACGATGATGTTCTCAGCGCCGCCAGCAAAGCCGAAGTTATGCTGGTCTGAGCCTCTGCCTCCTGATGTGCGAAAGAAGCTTGCCCGAGAGTATAGACCAGACACGGGCAGGCTTCTTTTTTGCTTTCCCTTTCTCCATATGCTGAGAGCATAGAAAAAGGCTTGTTTTCTCATGCTGAGAGCATGTATTCTCAAAGAAAAGGACTACAACAAGGGAGGGAAACGATGAAAATTCTGCTGCTTGGGGGAACTCTTTTTCTGGGGCGTCACCTGGTAGAGGCCGCGCTGGCTGGCGGGCATGAGGTGACGCTTTACAATCGTGGCCAGCACGGCTCTGAACTGTATCCGCAGGTAGAGCGCCTGCGCGGAGATCGCTGGCGCGACCTGGACGTGCTGAGCGGGCGCACCTGGGACGCGGTAATCGACACCAGCGGTTACGTCCCCTCCAGCGTGCGTGCCTCGGCGCAAAAACTGGCGGGAGCGGTTGGCCAGTATGTCTTTATCTCCAGCATTTCTGTCTACGCTGATGTCAATGCGTCGAGAATAGACGAGCAGGCGCCGGTCAGTTCAATAACCCCCGAACAACTGCGCGCGGTAGAGGACAATTCGCCACCCAGCGCCGGGGGGCTTCCGCAGGGATATGAGGAGCTATATGGCGGCCTCAAGGCGCTCTGTGAGCAGGAAGTAGAGCAGAGTGTGCCTGAGCGGGCGTTAAACATTCGCCCCGGCCTGATCGTTGGACCCTGCGACCGTACTGACCGTTTTACCTACTGGGTGGAGCGCCTGGCACGTGGCGGTGAAACGCTCGCGCCAGGACGATCAGAGCGTCCTGTGCAGTTTATCGACGTGCGCGACCTGGCCGAGTGGACCATACGCATGGTCGAAGCTGGTCGCATGGGTGTATACAACGCCACTGGCCCCGACCGGGTGCTCACCATGGGCGAAGTGCTCGCCGCCTGCCAGCAAGCCAGCGGCAGTGACGCCACCCTGACCTGGGTAGACGAGGCTTTTCTGCTGGCCGAAAACGTTCAACCCTGGTCGCAAATGACGCTCTGGCTGCCCGAAAGCGACGAAAATGCAGGCTTCAACGCCATCGATATCAGCAGAGCGCTCGCCGCCGGGCTGACCTTTCGCTCACCGCTCGAAACCGCCAGCGCCACCCTGGCCT
>DASZXF010000468.1:0-7020 GCA_035546055.1 Ktedonobacteraceae bacterium | reverse complement strand
CACAATGGCTAGCAGGACGAATGTCCAGAAAGCAACTCCTCTCAGCCCCCAATCCACCTTCTCAAATAACGCCCATTCCTCGGCGCTATACTCCCACTGCGCCCAGGCTTGATAGTTCTGCTGGTCAGAAAATCCCCCCCCAAAGGTGGGATTTACGACATTAAACGCGTTGACTCCCAATCCTTGCAACACAGCCTCGACACGCGCTCTCTGCTCTGGTGACACATTCTTTAGCGGATCATTCGATGGATACATGCTGGTTTTGCTCCTCTGCCTGACCACAGGTCCAGGCATTTTTACCCCGATAGATGGTTGATAAGGATCAGTATATCCGAGAGAGAAGCAAGGTAGCAATAACCCGTTTCACAGAAAAAAAGTGACCTCTTCCATTCCCAACAAACAAGAAGACATTGATCTGAACACGTCCCTGACAAGGGGCACAGACAAACAGCGCGGCCTCTCTGGCACCAGAGAGGCCGCGATCAAAAAACCTTTACGCGGTCATCTCTTTGACGAGCTGGCTGACCACTTTGCCATCGGCCTTGCCGCGCGTGGCTTTGGCGGCCAGGGGCATGACGGCCTTGAATTCTTTGCCGTGATGGGCGATCAGTTCGGCGATCAGCGTGCGCAGTTCGTCCTCGCTCATGTAGGCGCTGGCCAGGTAAGGCTTGAGAATATCAGCCTCGCGCTGCTCCCTCTCAGCCAGTTCTTCGCGTTTGGCCTGTCTGTACATCTCAATCGCCTGGGTGCGCTTCTTGATCTCCTGCTCCAGCACTTTATAACAATCAGCCTCGGTCAACGGCTGGCCGAACTCCGCGTGCTTGCGATCAGTGCGAGCTACCTCCAGGTTATGAATCGCGCCCAATGCCATGCGCAGAGTGTCCAGGCGCTGCTGCTCTTTCGCGCGCTGGGCCTCCTGGATATCCTTGCGCAACTGCTGCTCCAAAGGAAATTCCTGTCGTGCCTCTGCCATACGAAAAACCTCTCTTTTTGATGGTATACATTGCGTTTGCCTCTCGATTATAGAACGCTCTTTGCGATTCGTCAAGTATCTCACAGCATACAGATGTGGCCGCCGAGATGGAGAGCATTTCCATTTTGCTTCTTTTATGGGATACAATAAAATGGTGAAGTTGTTATCTAGCACAAAGGAGTGCCAATTCCCATGGCGACTTTTATGGAGAGCGTAGCTATGCACGCGCAGACCCCTTTTAAGAATGCCCCTTTTACTGATTTCTCGCTGGCGGAGAATCGCCAGGCACAGCTCAAAGCTCTGGAGCAGGTAAAAAGTGAACTGGGACAGACCCATCCGCTGATAATCGGTGGCCAGCAGGTCGCGGGCAAAAAGACCTTTGCCTCGCTCAACCCTTCAAAGCCTGATGAAGTGATCGGCTCTTTTGCCAGCGCAACTGTTGAACAGGCCAACGAGGCGGTGAAGGCTGCTGAGGAGGCTTTTCAAAGCTGGAAACGGGTGGCGGTAGAGGAACGCGCAGGATACCTTTTCGCCGCCGCCGAGCTTTTACGCCAGCGCCGCTTTTACCTCAACGCGTGGATGATTTACGAGGTCGGCAAAAGCTGGGTTGAGGCCGACGCGGATACCGCCGAGTCGATTGATTTTCTGGAATACTACGGGCGCGAAATTCTGCGCCTGGCCGAGGAAAAGCCGCTGACGCAGATCGCGGGCGAGGAAAGCAAGCTGGTTTACATTCCGCTGGGGGTAGGCGCGGTCATTCCTCCCTGGAATTTCCCTGGCGCGATTACGCTCGGTATGACGGTGGCGGCGATTGTGGCGGGCAATACGGTAGTGCTGAAACCGGCCAGTACCTCGCCTATGATCGCCTGGCAACTGGTGCGCATTCTGGAAGAAGTGGGCGTGCCGGCGGGCGTGGTGAACTACCTGACCGGCTCCGGTGGCCAGATCGGCGATGCGCTGATTGAACATCCACGCGTGCGCTTCATTGCCTTTACCGGCTCGCGGGAGGTCGGTCTGCGCATTCACGAACTGGCGGCGAAGCCACAGAAAGGCCAGGTCTGGCTGAAGCGCACTATTCTGGAGATGGGCGGCAAGGACGCGGTGGTGGTCGATGAGACTGCCGACCTGGAGGCCGCCGCCGAGGGCATTGTGACTTCCGCCTTTGGTTTCCAGGGACAGAAATGTTCCGCCGGGTCGCGCGCGATTATCGTTGAGCAGGTTTACGACGAGGTTCTGCGCAAGGTGGTTGAGCGCACAAAGAAGCTCAAGCTGGGCGATGTGACGCAGCCAGAAACCTATATGGGGCCGGTTGTCGATGCCAATGCCTTCCAGAAGATCAATGATTACATCGAGATCGGCAAGGGCGAGGGACGCCTGGTGGCTGGCGGCGCACATCACGGTCCTGGCTACTTTATTGAGCCAACAATCATCGCGGACGTGGCTCCCGGGGCGCGCATCGCTCAGGAGGAGATTTTCGGTCCGGTGCTGGCGGTCATCAAGGCGAAGGACTTCGCGGACGCGCTGGATATCGCCAACAGCACGGAATACGGCCTGACCGGGGCGCTCTATTCACGCGACCAGCAACACATCGAGCAGGCTAAAGAAGATTTCCACGTGGGCAACCTCTACTTTAACCGCAAGTGTACCGGCGCGCTGGTCGGGGTCCATCCCTTCGGCGGCTTTAATATGTCCGGCACCGACTCCAAAAGCGGCGGCCCGGATTACCTGCTGCTCTTTACGCAGAGCAAGGCCATAGCCGTCAAGAAATAAAGCGGCGGATTACGCGAGAGGGACCGGAACAACTTTTTGCAAGCCGTTCCGGTCCCTTTCTGTACTTTAATCGAGGTGAAAAACCTCCGGCAAAAGCGGCGGAAAGCCGGTTTCGGCGCTGGTTTCGCGCACAAGGATGTCAGCCATCTGCTCCTCCCAGCGCTGACTGGCCTGGCTGCTGGCCATGATCTCCAGGTAGCGCGAGAAGTCCTCCACTTCCATATAGGCAAACAGATCCAGGCCATGCAGGTAAATGGAATAATTGTGGCAGCCCGCGCGTTTGAGGTCCGCCAGCAATGCCGGCCAGACTTGCTGATGGCGCCGGCGATATTCGGCCTCGGTACCCGGTTTGATCTTCATGAGAAAAGCCATGCGCTGCATCGAAAAACCTCTTTCCCTCCAGATAGCAACACCTTAGGGCCGGGTTTCAAAAAGCATTTTGAAACGTTTCAAAGTTCATATCAAGTATAGAAGATAGAATTCCGCTCTGTCAAGGGCATGGCTATACATTGGCGGACAAGACAGACATGACGCCCGGCTCAGGGTGGCACGCACATCTGCAAAGCATGGTATAATCTGGCAGGAAAACTCACCGGCTGGCTTATGAAGTGGGTGCCCGGTACTTGTGCTGGTGAGAGCGTGGAAACCAGAGAGAACAGGAAAGAGATCATGCCAGGTATTCGTGAAGTGGCCGAGCGGGCCGGGGTGTCGTTGGGAACCGTTTCCAATGTGCTCAACCGCCCGGAGATGGTCGCCGAAGCCACTCGCCTGCGCGTCCAGGCGGTTATTGAGCAGCTAGGTTTTGTCCGCAACGGGTCCGCGCACCAGCTACGCGCGGGACGCAGCCACCATCTTGGCCTGGTCGTCCTCGATGTCACCAACCCGTTCTTTACGGAGGTCGCGCGTGGAGTGGAAGACGCGGCCAATGAAGCGGGTTACGTGGTTATTCTCTGCAATTCTGATAGTTCGCCGGAGAAGGAAGGCCACTATCTGCACATGCTGCAAGAACAGCGGACGGCTGGCGTTCTGATTACGCCGGTGCAGAACGACGTGGCTTATCTGCAGCATTTACGCCAACGGGATATCGCTGTTGTGCTGCTCGACCGCCCCAGCCGGGCACGTGATCTCTGTTCGGTGGCGATAGATGACGCGCTGGGCGGTGAACTGGCGGTCCATCATTTGCTAGAGCTTGGGCATCGGCATATCACTTTTGTGAGCGGACCCATGAAGATTCGTCAGTACGCCGAACGCAGACGCGGCGCACGGCGCGCGATCAAAATGGCGGGCCTTGATCCCGATGAGGTGATGGACGAGGTACTGCTTCCCACTCAGAATGCGCGTTCAGGTGAGAACTGTGTTGAGGGTTTGCTGATGCGCACGCCCCGACCAACGGCGATTTTCTGTGCTAATGACCTGCTGGCGCTGGGAGTGATGCGCGGCCTTAACCAGCATGGGCTGAAAATTCCCCAGGACATGGCCATCATTGGTTACGATGATGTCGAGTTCGCCAGTATGCTCTCTCCCGCGCTCACCTCGATTCGTCAGCCCAAATACCAGCTGGGACGAGCCGCCGCCGAATTGCTGCTGCATGAGATTAACAAAAGCGCATTGCATCAGCACAAACAGGTTATGTACCAGCCTGAGCTGATCGTCCGCGCCTCAACCCGCTCGACAGACCTGAGCAAATAGGCATCTGCCGGGGTTGTGGTGGAACAGGCATGACGATCACAACGTTTTTCAGCGTCGGTGGCCTTTATGCCTTTGCTATATGGTCAGGTTACAGGATACAATGAAAACAGGCAATCATCGGTTCTCGCCAACCGCCAGGACGATTGCTCATTCACTCACAATGGCTATAAAGCAGGTCGAGAGCACATTGTTCAAAACCTATCCGCTGCGGCTCTGCGAGCGAGGCGGCCAGGAAGTGTGATGATTCGCTGCTCTTTTCAGAAGCCAGGGTGATCGCTATCAAGAAATAGGGAGGCCCTTGTGACCAAGGTAAAGCAGCTTCGCGCTGGACTCTGGCAGATTTCGCTGCCGTTTCAGGACGAAGAGGAAATAATTGGCTCTTATCTGCTTGCCGGAAATGATGAAGTCTTACTCATCGATCCCGGACCAGCAAGCACGCTGGAAGCCTTGTTCGATGGATTACGCACGGCAGGCTTCGATCCACAGGATATTACGCACATTTTGCTTACGCATATCCACCTGGACCACGCCGGCGCGACCGGTTCGCTGGCCCGGCGTGTTTCCAAAGCTCAGGTTTACGCGCATCAACTGGGGACGCCGCATCTGAGCGATCCGAGCAAGCTCATTGCCAGCGCGCAGCGCATTTACGGTGAACGGATGCAGCCGCTCTGGGGCACTATCGAGGCGGTGCCGCAAGATCAACTGCACGCGTTGGAGGGCAATGAAATTCTCAATGTTGCCGGACGCAGACTGGAGATCCACTACGCTCCCGGCCATGCTATTCACCATATCATCTGCTTTGATGCCCATTCGGGCGAACTCTTCGCGGGCGACGTGGCGGGTGTGCGGCTACCAGGGATTGACTATGTGCGTCCCCCGACACCGCCGCCTGATCTCGATCTGGAAGCCTGGTCCGCCAGCCTGGATCTGCTCAAGCGCCTGCGCCCCGATGTGCTCTATCTCGGCCACTATGGCGCCGTGACCAATATTATGACGCACATCTCCAGTCTGCGCGAACGCCTTTACGGCTGGGGCGACTTCGTTCTGCACCTGATGAATGAAGGCAAAACAGAGGAGGAGATCGCCGCGCAACTCATCAAGCAATCAAATCCCGAACTGGAACGAGTCACGCGCTCATTCCGCGACGTGGTGCGCTATGACATCGCGACGAACTATCCTATGACCGTCCAGGGCTACATGCGCTACTGGCGCAAGAAGCACCCTGAGCGCCTCAAGGCGTCCAACCAGTAACCCAAAAGGAGGGCAGGTGAGAGGCCAGATCTCTCGCCTGCCCTCTTTTGGTCCTCGAAAAAAGCGACAAGAGGAATGGAAAAATACGATTGAACCTGAAATGGAAAAGGCAAAGATGCCAGCCTCTTCAGCAGAAATTCGATTTGAAGGGCAGCGGCAAAAAGGCTCCAGGCAGAGAATTCACGCGCTACGCCAGGGTCCAGGAGGTATGACGGTCGAGCTTGTAAGGGAGTGAGATCCTGTGACAAACTCAACAATCATACCTCCTGCTTCTCAAGGCAAAAGTCACACATGCAACTTTACTGTATATATCTCTTTTAACTTTACAACAGAAGCGCTACTATTATTCATCTTTTGAGCAGAACATATCCCAAATAGTGCTATTGTAGCATGGTAGACTTGACACTCACGGAGGCTTCTTAGTATGATGAATAGACGAGGTGCAAGAGAGACGCACCCATGTCTTCTGGTGGACCAGGCAGGTCAAAAGCAGAGAGGCCGGTGAAAATTCGTGGCGCAGGCAAACCCAAACTCCTTCTCTTCTCCCTGGCAGGGCTCGCTCTGGGATCTGACGCGAATTGTTATGACGATTCGGCGTTCGCGAGCCTTTGGACGCCTGACATTGCGCAACAGTGATCGGGTTGGCATTGTCCATCTCTATTTTCACGGCGGCAATCTGGTTCACATTGTCGGCAGTAGCGGGGATGCCGAGGCGACTTTGCGCGATTTATCCCACTGGACTCATGCCGCTGTGCGCTTTGAGCGCGGCGCGACCTCGACAAGCACGACTGTCACGCCCCGGCAGGTGCAGAGCTTTGACGAGCTGCTTTTACATCTCCAGCAACTCGGCTTGACCGCGACACCTCCGACGCCGCGCGTGGTGGAAGGGGGAGTGGTCAGCACCACGCCGGGAGAGCAATTGTTGACGCCCCAGGAGTGGCGTCTGCTGATCGAAGGTACGCGCCGTGTTTCGCTGGCGGTGGCCCACCTGATCGGTCCGCGCGAGGCGCTCAAGGTGTTGCGCGACATTTTAGACGATTGTTCGGCGGCCTTTCCCGCCTTTATCACCCTGCAAATCGCCAATACCGGCTATCTGCAAATCACTGATACCTCGCAACTGGACCGGATGCCGCGCGAAGAACTCCTGGAGGGCTTTAGCGCTCTCATTTCCACCTGCCAGTATTTCTGCGCGCCCATCATCGGCGAAGTTGAGGCCCATAAACTGATCATTCAGAGCCTGGGCAACATCTGCACAGCTATGATTACGCTGGGAGTCTTCCAGGTCAACAACGACCTGCTGGCCTCTCCCCGCAAATCCTCATCTTCGTAAGGCAGGA
>DASZXF010000467.1:0-2696 GCA_035546055.1 Ktedonobacteraceae bacterium | reverse complement strand
AAACGTTCGGATCAGGGCGCTGTCGCTCTCCTCTTCATACTCACCAAAGACGAAGAGGAAGAGACCCTGGATGGCTCCAGCGCGTTCGCGCTTCACTCTGCGCACTTTAGCAGTTCTGCGCTGTATAAAGAGATCTTCTTGATCGAGAGGATAGCCCTGTTCCCAGTCAAACGGGCTGAGCACCGCGAAGCGCTCTTTGACGTAGGGAGCTGCCACACTTGATAACGTGAGATTCCCAAGAAAGCCCGTTTCCAGGCGCATACTCGCTTTCAGACCCGCGAAGAGGCCATCATCTGAGTAGCGGATGTGCGTGTGCTTTCTGCTGGTATCAAAGAGCAGAAAGTCTTCTCCCAGCCGCACGCGTTCATTCGCGTGCCAGGAACGTTCTCTCTCGTGAAAAGACTGGTTTTCATTTCTCGTCATCGCGCTTGCTCCAGAATCAGGTTTGAATGTTGTGCCGGCGTCTCTATCCTATGGCGTCTCTATTATATCAGGTGGCCGCCAGGCAGCAGAGATCTGGTTATCGCCGTAGCACAACAGTTCTGCCAGGCGTATAGCTCACGGCCAGAGGCACATGCCCGGCGGGATCTGACCGCAACAGTGCCCGCCAGGATTCCCATGCAAACGGGTATGTGAAAGCCCGTTTCGCCAGCATCCAGCCAGACCCGCAGGACAGCTTGCACGCCACTGCCTGCGCAAAGAACATAGTCCATCTCGGCTATGTTTCATATCACATCATTTTCATTCAGCATTATTTGTGATACTGTTCAATATAATGATAAGCACATCCTACAAATGGGGGAATGAAGCAGATCGTCCGCACCTCTGGTGAGAAGGTCCGCAGGAACATTAGTCGTTGGTCAAGGTCCAAACGCAAGGCCGGCCAGGCGGGAGTGCAGAGGGCGGCAGCCCTTTGCCGGGAAGCGGGGTGTCCCCGCCTTCCCTCTCTTCCCGCGCCGCCGCAGGCGGCGCACTTTGCGCATGGAGTGTGACCGTCTACTAGCGGGAAGAGATCTGGACGGCTCGAAAAGCAGAATTGAAAAAGAGCAATCTCCCGATAAGCTCATCATGAACCAATGGAGCGGAAGCGTCATGAAGCCTGTGCAAAGAAAGCTCTTGAACATGCTTCATGCATTTGTGCTTATACAATTGCCGATACAGAAAGAGATGGAGAAGGGCACATGTCAATTTATCGCGATGGTTACGAGCATGGCAAGCTATTGTATGCTGAGCAACCAGACCTGAATACAAACGCAGTGATGGACGAGGCGCTGGTGATGTCGTCTCGTTTGCATCTGCCTGGCGAGCAACAGGCCAACTACCGTGACGGCGTGTTCGCGGGCTATGACTGCGAGAAGAAACGAGGCGAGCTCGCCATGATGCAAAGGAAGCTGCGCGGCAGAGAACATGACGAGAACCCCAGGGATATGATCAGCAAGATCCGCATACTGAGAGCGCAAATGTATATTTATGAGCAGGGTGATGTAAAGGACAGAGAGAAAGAAAAAGAGTATGAGTAAAAGCAATGCGCTGGAGCAGGCGGCGGAGGCTACTGCTGGTCCGGTTTGTCGGCGGGCAGGCGGTCGTAGAGCACATCCCGCCAGACAATGTCCGCTTGCAGGGTCAGTTCCATGACTTCTAGCCAGGGAATGCCACGCAGGTCGGTGCCAATGAGGCGAGCGCCGGAGAGCCTCACCCCTGCGAGGTTGGCACACGACAGAACGGTTCGCGTGAGATTGGCCTCGCTCAGATCCGCCTGACTCAGGTTCGCCTGACTCAGATTCGCCCCGCTGAGCTTCGCTCCACTCAGATCCGCCCCGTTCCGCGCACCGGCTGCGCTCAACCAGGCATAGTGCTGGCCGGCAGCACGCAGGTTCGCGCCGCTCAGGTTCGCGCTCAGATCAACTTCGCTCAGATCAGCTCTGCTGAGATTCGCTCTGCTGAGATTGGCTCTGCTCAGATCAGCTCCACTCAGCCTGGCAGAGGCCAGGGTTGCCCCACTGAGATTCGCGCTACTCAGATCCGCCCCGCTCAGCCTGGCAGAGGCCAGCTCCGCCCCACTCAGGCTTGCTCCACTCAGATCCGCCCCGCTCAAATCAGCATAGTTCAGGTTGGCCCCACTCAGATCCGCCCCGCTGAGCTTCGCTTCGCTCAGGTTGGCAGAGGGCCAGATGACGCCGCTCAGATCAGTTTCACTCAGATCCGCCCCGCTCAGATCGGCATGGTCCAGATGAACTGCGCGCAGATTGGCCCCGCGCAGGCTGGCCCCGCGTAGAGCGGCCCCCTGCAGCTTGACGGCACGCAGATTGGCCCCGTTCAGGTTGGCCCCGTTCAGGTTAATCTGGAACAGATTGGCAGAACTCAGATCGACTGCACTCAGGTTGGCCTGATACAGGCGGGCGTAACTCAGATCAGCCCGGCTGAGATTGGCTGCACGCAGATTGGCCGCCTGCAGGTGAACTCCCCGCAGGTTGGCCTCGCTCAGATCCGCCTCACTGAGATCGGCCTGGAAGAGATTGGCATGGCTCAGGTCGGCTCCCCGCAGGTTGGCCCCGCTCAGATCCGGCCAGAGCTCCGGCTCGCGCTTGCGCCAGGCGTTCCACTGTTCGACTCCCTGCCGCAGCAGAGCCAGGTAGTCAGGATGTGCCATCGTTTTCGTTTTCCATGCTTCACTGTCAGGCGCGCAACCTGTTTAG
>DASZXF010000466.1:0-1897 GCA_035546055.1 Ktedonobacteraceae bacterium | reverse complement strand
AGCGAAGTCCTTCGCTGGCTTGTTTGTGTGCAAAGGAGCTTTGTTACCATGCCTACCCCTGACCTTGGCCCCTTGATTGCGGGCATACTGGCGGATACGATCTGGTCTCCGCATTTTCCGCTCCGCCGGACGGAACGCCTGGCCAGTATCTCTCCGAAGGATGATCCTGTCCCTCGAAGTGGCGGACTCTACCGCATCCACCTGGAAGAAGAGGAACCGCTGCTGGCGTATGTTGGCCAGACTGGCAGACTGCGTGGTCGTCTGAATGAATTGGCCCTGGGCGTCTTTGGGGACGAGATGCCCTACACGACTCCGCACGTGGCCGCGCCTTCACTCTACGCCTGGGCTCTTACTCCCCCGTATGCACCGCTAATGCTGTCTTTTCTCAAGGCCGACCTGCGCGCGTATTATCGTCAGGGCTTAGAAAATTTGGTGGTGACAGTTGAGCGCCAGAAACGCAAACAGACCGCCTCGGCGAAGCAGCTCGCCAGAGGCGGCTTCAGTCCCCTGGCGAACTTTGGGAAGATGCCAAAAGGCTGGTATCCATCCTCCTCTCGCACCATAGGTGAGCGCGGTAGCGTGACGCTGGTTGATGGCATCTGGCATGAGCCCAGCATCATGCCGGTCTGTGACCTGGATGATTCACACGAAGCTTTTGGCGAAGTCTGGGGAGGCCACGAATGGACACCCTGGCGATATGCGCGGGAGATTCCCATTCACCTCGACCAGCGGGGACTCTACCGCCTCTGGCAGAAAGGGGCGCAGGAGTTCTGGTATATTGGCTGTGGGCAGATTGCCGCAGCGGCCAGAAGCGCTGCTCGGCTCAATCCAGATCTGCTGTTCTCCGCTGTGGTCGGTAGATGGACCGAGAACGAGCGAGAGGAGCTCAAAAGCGATCTGCTGGGGCTCTATATGGTTCAGCGCAAACGTCCCCCGCTGGACCAGTATGAGGGTGAGGAAAATGCAACTGCTGGCAGCCCCTGGCCAGGGGAGATCCAGCAAGGCGATGAGAAACGTCGCCGTGTGCGAGGTGCCTGATGGCTACCTACTTTTTCTCTGGTGTGAACAAGCCCGAACTGGTCCGAGTGCTTGAGGAGAAGGGCGCTTGCGGCATGCTCAACGCCTTATCCGCTGGTGAGCCAAAGCTGCGCGAAGCATACCTGAATCTCTATCCCAATGTGGAATTTACGTTAGATTCGGGAGCGGTCCAGGGCAACCAGAACGTGGCGCGCTATGCTCGCCTGCTCAAATCTATCGGCCCAAGGATGCAATGGGTTTCGTCCCTTGACCGCTTGCATGATCAGCAATCAAGCCAGGAGCAGTACGAAGAACTCCAGCGTTTGCTCGCCGATGCACCCATAGTGAGCCAGAAAGTGCTCTGGATCTACCAGACCCAGAGCCGCGGCAATCATTGGCATCCAGATGGAGATCTGGAATTGCTGAAACGTGCCGTTGAGCGTTATCGTTTCATCGGACTTGGGGGTCTTGTGTCCGTGATCGAGCGAGATATCATGCGGGCGCAGGATCTGCTGGAGGACATTGGTAAGATCCTCGATGCGGCAGATGCTCAGGCGCATGCATTTGGTATCGGAAATTTTTCCCTGTTGACCTCTTGTTTGACGCGAAAATGGTTTCGCTCGGCTGATTCAGCCAGGTGGCTGCAGGGCCTGCGCTCGCGTACCATGCTCGCACGCGATGGAACGACCATGAGCGGAAAGAAACTGAGTTTTACAGGGCTGCAAATCGCTGCGCAGAACGTGGAGTCCATGCTTGCCTGGATGGAGAGCAATCGCCACCAACTGTACCTCTTGCCCCAGAGCGATCCTCCAGTGGCAGATGAAGAGCCAGTTCAGTTGCGCTGAGTCGCCTGAAGAAGTGCCTGACACCCCTCGCTTTC
>DASZXF010000465.1:0-8900 GCA_035546055.1 Ktedonobacteraceae bacterium | reverse complement strand
CGGGGTGTCCCCGCCATTCCTCCCCTTCCCGCGCCGCCGCAGGCGGCGCACTTCTCAAACGCAGCCTGGCACAACATCGCGAGCGTAAGAACCGGACAAAACGGACAAAACGTTGTAAGAGCATTCTGGAGCAAGAGGAATGACGAGCGTTCAACTACGGAAGGTTGTCAAAGAGTACGACTCTGTTGATCAGGTCACTCTGACGGGCTATAAACTGCCGCCCGCCTTGCGCGAGGTGAGCCTGGATATTCATGATGGCGAAACCATCAGTATCGTCGGCCCCTCCGGCTGCGGCAAAAGCACGCTGCTCAAAGTCGTCGCCGGCCTGGAATTTCCCCAACACGGGCGGATCTTCTACGGCGATCTCGATATCACCGAGATTAAACCCCAGGATCGCGGCGTGGGCATGGTCTTTCAGGACTACGCCCTCTATCCCGCTATGAAGGGCAAGGGCAACCTGGCCTATTATTTCCAGCAGCACCAGTTCAGCAAAGAGGCCATGGAGGCCCGCGTCCAACACACCGCAGAATTGATGGGAGTCGATTTTGAGATGCTGCTGGGGCGTTTGCCCGATACGCTTTCGGGCGGTGAGAAGCAGCGGGTGGCGATTGCGCGCTGCATTGTGCGCGATCCCGTGGTCTTTTTAATGGACGAGCCGATTGTCAATCTGGATGCCAAGCGGCGCGAGCGGACGCGCATTGAAATCAAAAAACTCCTGCGTAAGTTCCAGATCACCACCCTCTACGTGACCCACGATCAGCAGGAAGCGGTCTTTATGGGAGATCGCATTGCCGTCATGCGCGCCGGCATGATTGAGCAGGTCGGCACATTTGACGAGCTGTACTATACCCCGGCAAATCTCTTCGTGGCGACCTTTATCGGTACGCCTCCCATCAGCATTCTGCCCGCTGAAATCCGCGAGCGGCGCGTGCTTCTCGCTGGTAAAAGCTGGGATTTGCCAGAGGCGCTGGCTTCTCAGCTCGCGCCGGGGCGGGTCAGGATCGGGGTGCGCCCGGAGGGCTGGCTGCTGGCGGAGGATGCGCCGGCGGGGGCGCCGCTCCTGGTGAGCCATATCGAGCGCCTGCCCACCGAGCGCGCGGCCTTTATTCACGGCTCGTTTCAGGGGACCGATGTGACCGTTTTGACCGCGCTGGAGCAGCCGGAGGTGGCCAGCGTTCAGGCGGTTCCTGATTGGGAGCGGGCGGTCTTTTTTGCCCAGGAAGGAGAGGGAGTGATCTATACGCCGGGCGCTCCTGAGTTCTTTTAGCGCAAGCTGGCGCGATCAGCCACGCGAGAGCTGATCAAGCGGATGAAGGAAACAGCCGCAGCACTGTGATGTGCTGTTCAAACTCTACAAAAGGAATGGTGAACACGGGATGAGTACGGCTAATCATATTGTCGTAGAACATCTGGTAAAGCGTTTTCAGGATAAAATCGCTGTCGATGATGTATCACTGGAAATCAAACAAGGCGAGTTGCTGGTTCTGGTCGGTCCTTCCGGCTGCGGCAAGACCACGACCCTGCGGCTGCTGGCCGGACTGGAGCCTGTGAGCAGCGGGCGTATTCTCTTTGGGGAGCGCGAGGTCAACGAGATTCGCCCCAAAGAGCGCAACGTGGCCATGGTGTTTCAGGACTACGCTATTTTTCCGCACATGAGCGTCTTTGAAAACATCGCCTATGGACTGCGGTCCCGCCATGCCCCGCGCACGCTGGTGCGCCAGCGTGTGCCCGAGGCGGCGAAACTGTTCCGCATCGATCATTTGCTCAAGCGCAAGCCGCGTCAACTGAGCGGCGGTGAGCGGCAGCGCGTGGCCCTGGCCCGCAGCGTGGTGCGCGATGCCAGCCTCTACCTCTTCGATGAGCCGCTGGCTAACCTGGACGCGCAGTTACGCCACCAGGCCCGCGAGGATATTCTGCTGCTGCACCGCCAGAAGGGTCAGCCAGGGGTCTATGTGACCCATGATCAGTCCGAAGCCATGGCCCTGGGCGACCGCATCGCGGTCATGCGCGATGGCAAAATTCAGCAGATCGGCACCGGCAGCGAACTCTATGAGCACCCCGTCAATCAGTTTGTCGCCTTTTTTATCGGTACTCCCAGCATTAACCTCTTTGAAGTCACTGTGCGCGTCTCTGCGGACGAGTTGAGCCTGGTCCACCCCGCTTTCACGCTCGCTTTGCCGCCAGAGTTCCGCGAACGGGTCAGCGCCTACGCCGATCAGCAGGTTATGCTAGGGATTCGCCCGGAAGGTCTGCAATCGCCCCGCAACGCCGGTTTCCCGGTCAGCGAGGGTAACACGATTCATGGCCAGGTGAACGTCATCGAACCCACCGCGACCGGCTGTACGGTCTATCTGAGCACGCTGGAGGACACGCCCAAAGATTTCGTGGCCACCTTCAAGGCGCGTATGCCCGCCAGCTATCTGAACAAAGAAGTACCGCTGGCCGTGAATATGAAGAAAATTCATCTTTTTGAGCAGGAGAGCGGGCGAGCGCTCCTCTCCAGTCAGGATGCTAAAGGGGATATAGGAGCGTGAGCAATCTTGAAGTGCAGGGACTGGTCAAACATTTTGGCTCGACCCTGGTAGTTGATCGGGTCAGCTTCCATGTTGACGACGGCGAATTTTTTGTCTTGCTCGGACCTTCGGGCGGCGGCAAGACCACCATCTTACGTATGATCTGCGGCCTGGAGCAGCCGGACAGGGGCCAGGTTTGCCTTGGCGGACGCGACGTGACCCGGCTCAGTCCACGCCAGCGCAATGTAGGCATGGTTTTTCAGGACTACGGACTGTATCCGACCATGAACGTCTATGGCAACATCGCCTATGGTCTGGAAAATCAGCACATGCCGAAGCCGGAGATTCAGCAGCGCGTGCAGGCGGCGGCGGAGAAACTCGGTCTGACACCCCATTTACAGCGCAGTATCAGCGATCTCTCAGGCGGTGAGCAGCAACGGGTTGCCCTGGCGCGTATCCTGGCCAGGGACGCCCAGGCCTATCTCTACGATGAGCCGCTGGCCAATCTCGATCCCAAGCTGCGCCACCAGGCCCGCCGCGACATCATGGCAGTACACCGTCTGCGGCGCGCGCCCAGCATCTACGTCACTCACGACCAGAGCGAAGCCTTCGCCATCGCCGACCGCATCGCCGTCATCGCGCAGGGCCGTCTCCAGCAGGTAGGGACGCCCGATCAGTTGATCGAAACCCCCGCCAATCTCTTCATGGCCGGCTTTATCGGCAGTCCGCCCATGAATCTGCTGTCCGGCAATGTCAGCCTGGACGATGCTCAGGCCGTCCTGCGGGTCAAAGATACCAGCTTCACCCTGCCGGATAAATGGCAGGCCGTTCTGAACGCAGCTGACACAGCGGAAATCACCCTGGGCATTCGTCCGCAGACCATCGTACCCGAGTGGCAACTGGCCGAAATGGATGGACAACTCTCCGTTACCACAGCCACCGTCACCGATGTAGAGAACCTGATCGGCGAAATCTATGTCTATCTCGACCTGGGGGAAGGCGTCCCCATCGTCGCCGTCTGGCAGGAAACGGACACCGTTCCCACCGTTGGCGAAACCCTGCGTGTGGGCCTGGACCCGGAGACCTTTTGCCTCTTCGATTCACACTCCGAACAGGCACTCAGCCCGGAATACCAGGCGAGCAAAAAAGCTTGACAAGTAGGCATCAGTTAGGTACACTACTCGTAGCAAGCTTTGGGAGCGATCCCAAAATGAAAAAACGCTTTTAGCTGAGTAAAGAGCAGAGGTTGCAAAGGTGCAATGTACGACCAGCGCACAAAGACAGCCAGGGGAGAACTCTCTGGGCGGGCGCATATTTTCTGTTTCCCTGTATTTGCGAGGCAGAGAGTTAAACGCAAGCGGGTCTGTGGTTGAGAGGAAGAAGATGCGTGGTGGCCTCTCGACCGCGAGTCTGAGCGCGCGTGTTTTGCTGGCGTCTCTTTTCCGCTCCTCTGGCGCTGGCGAAGTGGTTCCCTTTTTCCTATCCGGGCGTGTGGTGGCGGCATAAGTAAACCTGTCCACAGGTCAAAGGGTTGACCCGACGTGTAAGCGACGGGAGGGGCGCCAGGACAGGGGAGGGACCATTTCTCTATCAGCTGCTTTTTGCTTCGGCCATACTCTTCCTGGAAGGACCGGGCCGGGAGAGCGGGCAGATGTTGACGCATGATCTCGCGAGGTCTTTTTCGGGCTTCTGTAGACACATGGAGGTGTGTCTGGAAGGATACTTGCCTGGGCGGGTGCGTCTGGCACAAAGAGCACCCGCGCCTGACATTTTGTTAACAGGAGAGTAATTATGTTTGAAGGAACAGATCCCGTTCGCGAACCGGAATCCCTGGCCGAACCGGTGAAGCCGCTGACCCGTCGCCAGTTGTTGCGTGCGGCGGCTCTCGGCGGTGCCGTTCTCGCTGGCGGCACGGCGCTGGTCGCCTGCGGTGGCAGCAGCAGCCCCAACACCACCACGACCGTCAATGTGACCTTTCTGACCGGCGGCTGGCCTGACGATGCCATGCCAACGGCTGACCAGCAAAAGAGTAGCATCTACAGCAAGGCCTACGCCGATGCGTTGTCTCAGTGGCTGAAGCAGCATCCGGGCGTCAAGATCAAGCACACGGATGTCAATGTCTGGAGCCAGCAGGCCGTGGTCTCGTCGATTACCGCCGGGACCGCGCCGACATGGTTTATGGGCAGCATCCTGGGTTCATTTATCAACAACGCGGTCTTCAGCGGCTTTGCGCGCGGTCTGGCCGCTGATGTGAGTAATCTGGTGCAGAGCACGAAACTGCTGGACCAGCTCGTACCCGAGTATATTCCGTCCTATAATTACTGGAAAGTGAACGGGAAATACTATGGAACCCCTGGCGGTTATGGGACCGGCGATGGAATATTTTACCGCCGCGATCTGATCCAGAAGGCGGGTTTGCAGGAGCCAACGGCGACCTGGACCTGGACGGATTTCCGCAATCTGGCCAAAGCTTTGCAGGCGGCGAATCCCAAGATGAAGGGCGCGGCTCTGCAAAACTATGTGTTTGACCAGAGCATGGCGGCCAATGGTCTGAACACCGGCGCGACCGGTTACGGCACGCTGGGCCTGGTGCCGTCTCCATCCAATGCCTGGCCCTGGCGTTACAATCTGACGCCTTTCCAGAGTCAGTACGAGCAGATTATCGCTAACTGGCGCGGCATGTACTTTGAAGATAAGACGCTGACCTCCTCGACCTCCACCGGTGACAGCGACGTGGCCCAGGCCTTTGCGCGCGGCGACGTGGCGCTGTGCGCCGATAACAGCAGCTACTTTACGCGCACGCTCACCGATCCAACCAACGTGACCAATATCGCCATCAAACTGGGCAAGTCGTTCGATGAAGTCATTGGCTGGATCTCCCACCCGGTCGGCTATCAGGGTTCTTTTGGCGGCACTCAGGCCGGTGGCGTGGTCTGTTCCTTCGATCCTCACCTCCAGCGCAACCAGCCCGCCCTGGCCGCCGCCTTTGATTTCGGCGTGCAGATGCTCATCGGGCAAGCCCTGATTGATCAGCGCCAGGAGATCTATAAGTCCACCAAGGATTTGCGCACAGTCTTCCTGGAGATTCCGCCCATGTCCAAGCTCCAGCAGGACTACGGTCTGCCCGGCAAGACGGCATCCGAGGCCTGGGGACCAAAACTGATCGCCTCGCTCGAAGCCGCCGGCAGGATTCCGCTGCTGCCTGACCCCGCGCTCTACCTGCCTGCCGAGGGGAATGCCGGCCCGACCGGCGATGCCTGGAATGACGCCAATTCTGGTCTGGCCTACACGCAGGATGCCGTTCCGGGTGTACTTACCAAGCTACAAACAGTCTCGAATACGCAGTTCTCCGGTCTCTCATCCAGTATCTCCAAAGATACCTTCCTCGCCAGCGCGAAGAAGCTTTTTGCGGATACCGATGCCTTCTGGGCCAAGAACGCGCCCGCGTTCTCGTCCCAGACGTACCATCCCTGGTATGAGCAGACGGTTTTGCCTGCCCTCGGCTAATTTTCAGTATCCTCAAACTGACCGGTCTGCTGCTTCAGTCGGGCCGCTCAGGCTTGAGGGAGATACAGAAGAGAGCCAAAGAAGTCAAGTGTTTTTACACGCAGGGACGGAAACAGGCTCGTGGCTTTTGCGCCAGGAGTGGAGAGAGCAGCTTTGCGCTGGGGCCTGACCGGGGAGAGCTTACCGGCCAGCCAGCCGGAGCTTTCTCTCGTCCATCCTGGCTAGAGAGCTACGAGCCTGCCTCCGGCCTCAGGCAGGGCGGAGGCGCTGAGCGCGACCACTCGCGCCTTCGGCGCTCAACGTTTTTATGAGTATGTTTGTGTCTGCTTGTGGTGAAATGCCGCAAGCAGACACAAACATACTCATAAAAGGAAGGAAACTGATATGTCAATTGAAACTGAAGTAGCTGCGGCGGAGACGGACCCGACTGGCGATGCCGCGACGCCTGTACCGCGCCTGCGCCGGCGCAACCGCATCGAGATCTGGCTTTTTTTGCTTCCCGCGCTGCTTTTTCAACTGATCTGGGGCTGGTACCCGGTGGTGATGGCGTTTGTGGTCAGTTTCACAGACGCGCAGCCCATTCTGCCCAGCACTTTTACCGGTCTGGAGAGCTATCTGCGCGTCTGGCAAGATCCCCTGGTTCACCAGGCTTTCCAGGTGACGTTTATCTATGCCATTCTGTCGATTGGCCTGACCTTTATTCTGCCCCTCCTCGTGGCTATCTTTTTGATAGAACTGCCGCCGCGCGCGATGCGCTGGATGATGATCTTATGGTTTCTGCCGATCAGCAATATCGCCAATACCATTCTCTGGCGCTACATTTACAACAATCAGTACGGCCTGATGGAATTTCTTGCCACGAACTTTTTACATCTCTCACATCAGCAATTTCTGGATGATCCCAATCAGGTGCTTTTCTGGCTGGTCTTCCCGACCATCGTGGTCATCGGACCCGGCGTGGCGGGCCTGGCTTATATGGCGGCCTTGCAGGGACTTCCCCGCTCCTATTTCGAGGCCGCTGAGATCGAGGGGGCGAGCTTCTGGCGCAAGATCTGGACCATCTCCATTCCGCGTCTGCGCCCGATTATCGCGGTTCTGCTGATCTATGGCATTATCCAGGGTTTGCAGACCTATGACTGGCCGGCGTTGATGACTGGCGGGCAGCCGGAGGGGGCGAGCCGCACGATTGTGCTATACATGTATTCTTTGATTACCAATCAGCGCTATGCCGATGCCACGGCCCTGGGCATCTTCCTCTTCCTGGTCACCTTTATCATTATTGTGCTGTTCCGTATCTTCTTCCGCGAAGACCCGGACGCCTAGAAGGAGCGGCGAAATGCTATTTCCAAAAGTGGGGAGAAATCATCCACTGGTCCGCCTTGGCTGGTGGCTGATGGTAGCTTTGCTAAGTATAGGTGTGCTCACCCATCTCCTGCCATTCTATATCATGATTGTCACTTCGATCACACCTGCCGTTGACACGCTGTCAACGGTGCCGTCCTTCTGGCCTTTCCATCCCACCCTGGCGGCCTGGAAACTGGTGTTTCAATGGGCGGCAAACAGCGGATCGGGCGCGCTCCTCTCTGGCTCTGCTGCCGAGCCATTCTATGTCTATTTCCTCAATTCGCTGTTCATTACCAGTGTGACGCTCCTGATCTCCATTCCGGTAACTTCTATGGCCGCCTATGCCACCAGCAAATTGCTGCGCGGCCCGGTTGGACGCTGGTCGTTCCTCTTCTTTATCGGTACGCTGATGATCCCGTTTGCTCTGACCATCCTGCCGATGCTGCTGCTGGTGAACTATTTCCCCTTTGCTCTGCCCTACGGGTCTGTGCCCAATCTGCCCGGTACGGATCAGCCGTTTCCCACGCTTTCGCTCTACAATAGCGCCTGGGCGATTATTATCCCCGGGGTCTTCAATGCTTACAATTACCTGATCTTCAAGGGCTACTTTGATACCATCCCGAACTCGGTTCTCCAGGCCGCGCGCGTGGATGGTGGCTCGGAGTTCAACATTTTCCGCCGCATTGTCTTCCCCATGAGCATTCCCGTTTACGCGGTGATCGCCTGGATTCAGTTCAGCGCGGTCTGGGATAGCCTGCTGTGGCCGCAACTGGTGATTCAGGATAACTCAAAAGCTCCTACCTCGCTGGCCATTTATACGGTGATGAATAACTTTATCGCTTCCGGGGTGATGGACCGCGCGACCGCGCTGAGCCAGGACGCCGCCATGAAGACCTCGCTGGCCGCCGGTCTTTCCTGGAATGGTCTGATGGTGCTGGGCCTGCTCCAGGCCATTCCCATTTTCATTGTCTTTATCCTGTGCCGCGAGTATCTCTTGCGCGGCGTGCGTATCCAGGGCTTGAAATAGGGCACAAAGAGAAAACCGTGGAGCCCTGGCGAAAAGCACGCGGGAGGCAACGCTCCCGCGCTATGTTGGGAAAAGAAACGAGCCTTGCCTCGCTTCTTCCCGGGCGGCATTGAGCTTTGTCTTGAGGCTGTCCCGATGTAGCGCCGAAGCCTGGCCTTCGGTGTGCCTGTCTTCCATATAAAGGAGGGATGAGTATGCCTTTTCTGGATGATGTTGGCCCGGACGATGAGGCGTTGCAGCGTCCGATCTGGGGGGTGTTCGCGCTGGTGAAGGATAATCTGGAGCGCGTGCTGGTGGCGAATGTCGGCTGGTCGATTCAGCTTTTGCCGGCCTTTGCGGCCCTGGCTTTTCCCCAGTTACCGCTGGCTGTGCGCGTGACGCTGATGATCTACAGCGCCCTGACGCTGACTCCCGCGACGGCTCTGCTGTTTGTCTGGATGTCGCGGGTCAACCAGCACGAAATGCTGCGCCTGGAGATGCTCAAAGAGGATGTGCGCGAATTGCTCCTG
>DASZXF010000464.1:0-2092 GCA_035546055.1 Ktedonobacteraceae bacterium | reverse complement strand
GGACGCTCTCTCAAAGAACTGGAGGGTACCGGGGCCATCGAAATGCGCCAGGGACGAGCTGTGGTGCTGAATCGCGAACGTCTGCGCCTGCTCGCCGCTGAATAGATGAAGGCGCTATCCAGCCAGGGGCGCGAAGGTCTGCACGTGGTTCCCGGGCGAATTCAGGGCAGCCTGACCGGCAAGCGACTTTTGTCACAGCAGGGTAGATCGCCAGTGCGGTATCCTGAAGTACAGAAAAATTGAAGCGGGAAAGCGAGTATATACACCAATGCAGGCAGCAAGGCATCTCAAGGTTATCCCATCGTCGCAGTCGGATACGACACAGCCCCAGCAGCCCTTTTTCCGGGTCGCGCCAATCTTAAAACTGGCTCTCCTCATGGGCGCCGGCGGCGGTTTTCTGCTGGCAGCCATTCTGACTCTCTCATTCATTTTGCCGGTGCCGCTCGGAGCCTGGTGGAGCGCGCTCGCTCAGGCGCATGGACATTTGCAATTGTATGGCTGGGCAGGCCTCTTCGTCGTGGGGGTCGCGCTGCACTTTCTGCCTCGTCTGCGCGGCACCTCGCTGGTGGGGGCGCGTCTCGTTCCCTGGCTCGTCGGCTGCATAGGCGCCAGCCTGGTCTTGCGCGCTATCAGCCAGCCGATGTTTGCTGTCCAGCCTGCCCTCATCTGGCGTATCGGCCCGATCGGTAGCGGTGTGCTGGAAGCGGGCGCGGTCGGTCTGGTCCTGTTCATGCTCATGAGCACGGCCATGCGCGGACCTCGTCCCGCCACGCGCCCGGCCTACTGGAGTGTTTTCCCTTTCCTGGTCGGAGCCTTCTGTTCGCTCGCCCTGGCCAGCCTCATCAATCTGCTCAATCTGACCGTGAGTCTGGCAGGAACGGGCCTGGTTCAGGACGCGGGCGATACCCTGAATATCACCCTCGGACTTTTCGGCTTTCTCATCCCCATGGCCCTGGCCATGTCGGCCCGCTCTCTGCCCATGTATGCCGGGCTGGACGGCTTCCCGCGCCGTCTCCTGTGGCCGCTGGCCGGGACGTATTTCGCCGGGCTGGTGCTCCTCTGCCTGGGGAGCGGTCGCTGGGCGCCGGCTGACTGGAATACCATACTGAACGCCCTGGGCATGATCCTGCCGGGGGGCGTCGTGCTGCTCTTCGTCGCTACCTTCCTGCGCCTGGTGAGCCGGCGAGGCAAGGTTCCTCAGCGCGTAGCTAAACTGGCCCCTTCGCAGCAGCAATTCACGCAGACCTATCAGAGGCAGATCGCCAGGGACGAGAACAATTATGGCCCCTTCGTGGGCCTGGTTGCCAGCGCCTACCTCTGGGCCTTGCTGGGCGCGCTGCTGCTGGTGGTGGATGGGTGCGGTATCCTGATCGCGGGCCGCGAACTGGTGGCTTTTGACGCCATCCGTCACAGCTTCGCGCTCGGCTTCCTCGCCCTCTTAATCTGTGGAGTCGCGCCGCGTATGCTGCCAGGTTTCTCCGGGCGCTCCATTCTCTCGCCTCACCTGGTGAGCGCCACCCTCTGGCTCGGCAACATCGCGGCGCTGCTGCGCGTCGGATCACTGATCTTCGCCGCCGCGCTGGGATCTTCCCTCTCGCTCTGGCTCTTTAGCTTCTCCGGCCCCTGCGGTCTGGCCCTGGCCATCTGCCTGGCGATCAACCTCTGGCCAATCGTCAGCGCGCCTCGTCCGTAACCCCGCTGTCTCCTGCCATACCTTAAAAAACAGCGGGAGCGCAGAGGGTGCAATGTCTCTGCCGGCACAGTCGTGGTAAGCGAGGATGATGTTTGCGAAACGTTGCATACTCTGCCATTGGGATTGACAAAAAGGCAAATGCTCACTAAAGTAGGAAAGACACGGATGAGATAGAAGGGACGCATTGGCGTTCGCTCAGGACAGACCGGCCATGCTTCACGCCGGTCATTCAGCCATTGATTTTCAGTATCCTCAAACGGATCGATCTTCTGTCTCAGCCAGGCCGCTCACGCCCTGATATGCAGAAGGAAGCCGAAGAGGTCAGTATTTTTCCAGAGGAGGAATTTCGCAGAGTGAAAGGTACCTATCAGATTGTTGCGCTCAGCGAGGAACAGATTG
>DASZXF010000463.1:0-3568 GCA_035546055.1 Ktedonobacteraceae bacterium | reverse complement strand
TGCGGCTGAGGATGTGGGCGGCTCTTTTGCCGGATGTGGTGCTGGCTCTGCTACGCTGGCTGGCGCTGCTGGTGGCGTTTCTGTTCTTTCTGCTTCTGGGGTTGCGTGATGGCCTTGTACACGAGGCGGCTTGTAATCTGACAGGGGCGACGGTAAGCTGTACTTTGGTAGCATCAAGTGCGGTGGCGCGATCCTGGCTGATCGCGTCGGTGATGGTTGTCGCACTCTGCCCTTTGAAAACGCTGTCAGGTTATATATTTGATCAATGGCATTAGTGGCTATATCGCCCTGTGGCCTGGCCGGGATGGTATGTGTGGAGACGGTTGCCGTTCCGTTCCGAGTGTCGGAAGATGGTCTGCTGATCGTCGATGGTGGCGGTGATATCGATCTTGCCGCCGGGATTGGCGTCTGCAAAGGTGGCTGTCACTGGCCAGTTGGCTGCATCATCTCCATAGAGGTGGGCGACATTGTACATCAACGCTTTCGATACGTCACCAGCAGGCAAATCAGCGCCGGGGAAATCGGTCAGGCGGTGCTGGACCTTGCTCCCTTCTATCATAGAACGCCTGGGAATGGGAAAGGGGGCAGGGGTCGCGGTTTGCTGGTGACGCATTAGCCAAAAAGCCTGAGCAGGGCGCGTTGCTCCTCGTTGAGCGGGAAAGCAGGGTGATGGGACTGTGGAAAGATTTCGGCGCGTTCCCAGAGTGGAGCGATGACGCTGGTACGCGAGCCGATTTGCACGCCTCGCTCGCGCAGGGCGCTGAGCAACTCCTGTCCCTCGAAGAGATGGACGCTGCTGATGATCCAGGGAGTGACCAGGGCGCGGGGCGTGTTCGCATCCTGCCTGGGACCGGCCAGTACGAGGTAATAATCGGGCGCGGGATCAACATGGATGGTCAGGGAGCCTTCGCGGTGGGGATACCATTGCACATCGACCGTTTTTCCTCGCAGCGGTTGGGAGGAAAAGATGCCGGCAAATTCGCGGGAGGCGGGAATCAGCGTGATGCCGAAGATGATGGAGGCGATATATTCTCCAACAGTGGTGAGCGTGACAGGGCTGGCCAGCAGATTGGCGATATTGCTCTCGACGGTATTCCTGGCGCGCAGGAGTTCGGCCAGACGCGGGAGGTCCGACATAGCTTTTCCCTCGTTTCTGCGGTGTTTGCCGGATTGATAAGGCCAGGCGCGCGGCCTCTCTTTTCCAGGCTCTTTTTACGCGTTATTATAACACGTCACACGTGTACGTGAATCCAGCCATGCCTATTTTTCTGGCCTTCGCTCGACTTCTCTCGTCTGAATCGCTATAATCGTTTCATGTTTAGACAAAAATCTGTGACACAAGCAACAACTCTTTCTTCCACACAGGACTATGCTTTTCACGCTGCTCGCTCGCTGGCTCCTCAGATGCTCCGACGCCGGTTTGCGCTCTTTGTGCTGTGTACGCTGGCTTTCCTGACCTGCCTGTTGCTGACCGTAACGCCGCTGGTGCGCATGCCCGATACGCTGTTGCGGCTGCGTATGGCCGGGCGCGGCCAGTTCGTGGTTGCCAGCTAATCCTGGCCCGGCCTGGTGGCGCCTTTGTCCTCTGCCTGGCGCTCTCTGCCCGTTCAGCACAGAGTCGTATCAGGAAGCAGGCTGCTTGATTGCTAACTCTTGCGCTGAGGACGTGAACGTGCTATCCTTTCGTACATCCGATCTACCCAACCTTCTTTTGTGGAGCGTGAACGATGGAACAGGAGAATACCGGCAAGTCTCCACAGCGCGGAGTCTTGTTGAGGCGCGCGCATGAACTGCTGGAGCATAGCGGGAGGCCAGTCACCGAGGATATGCTGCTGGAGCATCTTTTCGGCGTGAACGGCCTGGAGCAGAGTAAAACGGTCTGGCTGGTTTTGCTGCGCCAGGTGCTCAAAAGTTCCTCCTTATTTGAGGAGAGCGAGCCGCATATCTGGTCGCTGGTGGCCTGGCGCTATACGCAGCGCAGCCTCGATGAGATCGATTTTGTCATTGTGGACACCGAGACCACCGGTCTGCGCCCTGGTTCGCATCGCGTCATTGAGGTCGCGGGTGTACGTGTGCGCGGCGGTGAGGTGCTCGACTCTTTTCAAAGTCTGCTCAATCCTGGCGTGCGTATTCCCTCGTTCATCGCGCAATTTACCGGCATCACCCAGGATATGGTCGCCACCGCTCCCCATGCGCACGAAGCCTTGCCCGGCTTCCTGAGCTTTGTCGAGGGCGCGATTGTCGTTGGACATAACGTCGGCTTTGATATCGGCTTCCTCAACTATGAGGCGCAGTTGCTCGGCCAGAGCTTTCCCATTGATGGCCTGGACACCATTCCCCTGGCCCGGCGCTTTTTGCCGGGACTCAGGCGTTTCAAGCTCGACAATGTAGCGAATCATCTGAAAATCGCCCCCTCCAATCGTCACCGCGCGCTGGGCGATGCCAGAGTCACGGCGGCGGTGTTTATCAAGCTGCTGGAACTGGCCGGCAAGCAGGGCATCACCACTCTGGGACAACTGCGGCGGCGTTTGCAGTTGCCGGTGGCCTGGAGCGGCGATATCACCCAGGCCACGACTGTCAAGCAGCTTGAGTTGCTGCGCTCGGATGGCAAAGTCGCCTCGGCGGCGGTGACAACCCGTCCCACCGGCACGCTTTTTCTCAATCCGGCCTGGAAGCGCGACTTTCCCGCTCTACCGGGGGTTTACCTCATGAAAGATGCCAATGGTCAGGTGATCTATGTCGGCAAGGCCAAGTCGCTGAAGGATCGGCTGGCCTCGTACTATCATCAGCCATTGGGTTACACGCGCAAAATGGATGGTTTGCTGCAAAATGTCAAGGAGATCGAAACGCGCGTCCTGGGATCGGAACTGGAGGCGTTGCTGGTCGAGTCGCAATTGATCAAGCAGTTGCAGCCGACGTATAACGTGCAACTGCGCAACTATGAGCTTTATCCTTTCATCAAAATCGATATCCAGCACGCCTTTCCGCGCGTCTATGCCACGCGCGAGGTCGCGGCTGACGGCGCGCGCTATTTCGGTCCTTTCCGCAGCAGACGCCTGGTCGATCTGACCATTGAACTGGTGCAGAAGATCTTTCCGGCGCGCACCTGCACGCGCGGTCTGCCGCCGCAGGCCAGACCTTCCGAGCCATGCCTGCGCCTGCATCTCAATCGCTGTTCCGCGCCCTGCCGGGGTGATGCCGATCCAATCGCCTATCGCCAGGTCATCGACGAGATTTGCGCCTTTCTGGGTGGAGAGCGCGAAGATTTGCTCGACCGTCTGCGTCGTCAGATGCTCACAGCCTCGCAGGAACTGAATTTTGAGCGCGCGGCCTGGCTGCGCGATACTATTCGCAGTGTCGATGAAATTTTAATCGGTCAGAAACTCATTACAGGCGCGGTTGAGGCCAATAATCTGCTGATCGTCTATCCCTCGGCGCGGGAGCGCAGCAACGAACTCTTCCTGATTCGCCATGGGCGCCTGGTGGAGCAACGCTGTGTCGAGCACGAGTCGGTGAGCACAAAGCAGGCCGTGGGCGAACTGCTCCAGCGAGCCGCCGAACTGGGAGA
>DASZXF010000462.1:0-1523 GCA_035546055.1 Ktedonobacteraceae bacterium | reverse complement strand
AGGCGTGCCACTGGCCGCCCTGCTCAAGACCGCCGCGCGTTTTCAGGGCCAGCATGTCATCGTCGTATTATGCGGCGCCAATATCAGTCTGGAAACCCTGCGCACGCTGCTCTAGTTCGCTGACAGAGGCGCCAGCGCTGTCCACAAAGAGAAGCCGCGCGCACGGGCCGGTGTGGGCCAGCCTGTGCGCGCGGCTCCTGCTGTCCTGCCGCTTCAGCGCCGTTTATGCTTTTTTCCTTTTGTGGCGACGCGGCTCCGGTCCTTCCAGAATGCTGGTGGGAAACGTCAGCATCGTCTGACCGTGGAGGGTGGGATTCAGGGGTGCCGAGACATACTTTTGCAACGTTTGCCCGCCGGGCAGGCGGATGGTGGTTCTGCGCACCCACTGCGTCGATTGGCCGCCATAGGTTTCCTCCACCGTGCCCTCCGGGAAATGGATCAGGAAGCCCTCGCGACCCACCAGGGGCGTAATCTCGCAGTGCAGCACGTGTTCAAGGTACCAGGTAATGCGCGTGACATAGCGCTGCTCAACTCTGTCCATCTCCATCTTGCTGATCGGTTGTGAGAGCAGGGGTATCGTGTGTTCGTTTCTCACACAAAACCTCCTGAGCGCACTGCTGCGGCACAGCCAGTCAGACCCCCCCTGGTCCCCGGCTGCGTGTGGATGGACCGGCGGAACGCGTTGCGCTCCCCGGCCCGCTTTTGAAAAGTGTCCCATGTGCCGGCCCGGCCACAGGTAGGACAGACAAAAGACTCCTGTGGCCTTGCGTTGGGCATCATCCATCTCGTTATCCGTTGTTGTTGCATAGATCCCCTCTACTTTAAGCCATTGAACAAGTTGTACTACAGATAAACAAACGGAATGTTGATTGAATTGAGACGCGTGAGACGCTGGAAGAACCAGAACACCAGAGAATCTCTTCCATTTTTGCTCTCATGCTTCTCCACTTTTCATTTTGCACGCCATTTCGCGCTTCCGCTACCTCGATTCTAAGGTAATTACATCTTTCTATCTCGACTTCTGCGTAATTGTACGCAGGACAAGCAAGCGGGGCCGCAGGAATGCAACACTTCTTTCCGCTCGTCCGTATAATAAAACAGAAGATGAATGCCGAGCCACGTCAGCATGATATACAGGTCTTGCTGTGTCATGGCGCTGTTTCTCTTAAATCAATATACATCATGTAAGAATGTTGCTATAAAGGAGCTTCAAAATGTCTGGAAATCGTGGTTGCTTTTTCAATTCGCTGCTCGTTCTGATTATCGTCTTTATTCCGCTGGTGGGACACATCATAGAGACCGTCATGGTCATGCAGGACGACCATTCGCCGCTGGGGATGCTGTGCTGGCTGCTGCTCATCTGGCTGGTGCCGTTCGTGGGACCGCTCCTGTACCTGCTCTTTGGTCAGCGGCGCTCGCGTGTCTACTTTGGTCAGGCCAGCTATCAATAACCGCCTGCTCGCTCCAGCCGCAGCGCGGGAGCTTGCCGGCGCGCACCCAACGGCGCTCCTCGGAGCGCCAGC
>DASZXF010000461.1:0-6342 GCA_035546055.1 Ktedonobacteraceae bacterium | reverse complement strand
ACCACGACTTTCCCAACAGTATATTCTGAGGCCAGAGAAAACCTCATCGGGAGTGGTGCGCCAACGGCGCATGACGTTTCTTCTGAGGCGGCAAGGAGCCTCATCATTTCCCTTAGGGGCGGGGAACCCTTGCAGCGCTGGAAAAAGTGGGGATGCTGATCAAGAAACGCCGTAGGCGCCAGAGAAAAATGTCTTATGTAAGACTTCGCTTTGCTTTAGAGAAGATTATGATAAAAATAGACAAGCTCTTCTACCAGCAAAGAGGCAGGAGCCGGTCTGGCTGTTAGCCAGCTAACAGCCTGTTCCTCGGATAAGCCGATATGATACCCGGGATACCCCGATTTCTGCGCTAAACTGCTTTTCTTCTGAATGTCATTCAATGGAAGCCATAAAAAAGGCTGAATAAAGTGGCGGGGTGTATCATATAAACAGTGGTGGACGATGATCGTTGGGGTGCCAACTCTGATCTGTTGAGCGCTGGCCGGGCCTTGCGCCCGTCGCAGTCATATCGCGCGCGGATATCGATTCCGGGCCGGTTCGGTTGCAGTTTTGCTCCAGACAAGCTCCGATCATCGTCACCACAGCAACGCGCTACTGGTTTGACCACAGCGGCTCCCCCCATGCATTTTCCGTTTGTGGTCTCCTTCCCACTACGCAACGGTGGTCGTTTCCCTGCGGCTACCGTTGCGTGTTGCCTGGTTCCTCGATCCTGGTCCAGGCTTGCTTTGTCCAACACAGATGGCCTCAGATAAAGCTCTTTGCTTTCTTTATCTGAGGCCATCTGTGCGTCCTTAGAGGGCGTCTATTTCGGCGTGCTCCTCTTCGTCGTGAATCTCCTCCACGGGCGTGCGCGGCGAAGAGAGCGTGGGCTCGCGGATATCAATGGCGAGTTTGCCATCAACCGCGCTGACGTGGACCTCTCCGTGTTCAGGGATGTTGGCCAGCAGAATACGCAAACTCAGCGGTACAGTGAGCAGCTTTTCGATGACGCGGCGCAACGGACGCGCGCCCTGGGTTTCGCTGAAGCCCTCGGTGCAGAGCAGCTCAATGGCGCTATCGTCAGCGTGCAGGGTCAGCCCCTGTTCTACCAGACGCGTGGCCAGTTCGTTCATTTGCAGACTGGTGATGGCCCGCGCCTGCTCGTGGGTGAGCGGACGGAAAATCACCACTTCGTCGATACGATTGAGAAACTCCGGGCGGAAGGTTTCGCGCAACCGCTCCATCAGGCGCTCGCGCTGCATCTCCTCGGTGGTATGCTTGTTGTTGGAACGGAAACCATGTGGCAGCGAACGCCCCAGCATATCGGTGCCGACGTTTGAGGTCATGATCCAGATGGCGTGCTGCGCATCCACGGTATGCCCCTGAGCGTCGGTCAGGCGTCCGGCGTCGAAGACCTGCAAGAAGAGGTCAAAGACTTCGGGGTGCGCTTTCTCCACTTCGTCCAGCAGAACAACGCAATGTGGACGCCGGCGCAGCTTGCCGGTAAGCTGGCCCTCCTGGTCGTGGCCGATATAGCCGGGAGGAGCGCCGATCATGCGCGAAACGGCGTGCTTCTCCATGTACTCCGACATATCAACGCGAATCAGATGCTCCTCGGAGCCGAAAACATCAGCGGCCAGCGCGCGGGCCAGCTCGGTCTTGCCGACGCCAGTTGGTCCCAGGAAGAGGAAAACGCCCGCCGGACGATTGCGCGGCTTCAGACCTGCGCGGGCTACCTGAATGGCCTGCGTGACCCGTCCCACAGCCTCATCCTGGCCGATGACACGCCGCTTGAGCAGCGCTTCCAGGTTGAGCAGGCGGTCGCGTTCCTCGCGACCCGGCGCGCGTACCGGTATGCCGGTGCGATGGGAAATAACTTCGGCAATCAGCGAAGGAGTGATGGTGGGCTGTTCGGCCAGGTCATCATCGTTCAGGAAATCGATCTCTTCCTCCGCCTCATCCTCCGCCAGGAAGACCCGCGCCTGCGAACAGGCTTCGTCGAGCACGCTGCACGCCTTATCGGGCAGGCGCAGATTGGGCAGGTATTGTACCGAAAGCTGCACGGCGGCCTGCAAGGTTTCCTTGAGAATATTGACATGGTGATGCTGCTCGTACAGCTCGCGCATACCCATCAGGATTGCCAGCGCCTCCTCAGTGGACGGCTCATCGATCTGAATGGGACGCAGACGGCGCTCCATGGCGGCGTCCTTCTCAATCGCGCGATATTCCTGGGGCGTGGTAGCGCCGATGCAGCGCAGGCGCCCTCCCGCCAGGGCTGGTTTGAGAATCCCGGCGGCGTCGATGCTGCCATCAGCCGCGCGCCCGGTGCCGATCAAAAGATGCATTTCATCGATAAAGAGGATAATATCGCCGCCGCCCTCGGCCTCTTCCAGCACTTTGAGCAAACGCTCCTCAAACTCGCCGCGATATTTCGTGCCCGCGACCAGTGAACTGGCAGAAAGTTCGATCAGGCGTTTCCCGCGCAGTTCAGGCGGCACTTTGCCATCCGCGATCCGCTGCGCCAGCCCGGCCACGATGGTTGTTTTGCCAACTCCCGAATCGCCGAGCAGGATAGGATTATTACGATCCTTGAGCATCAGTGTCTGGATCAACTGGCGCATCTCTTTGTCGCGCCCGATTAGCGGAGGTAGCTGATGCATGCTGGCCTGCCGGGTCAGATCGCGTCCCAGGCGTTCCAGCACCGAATTGCTGCCCTTGGGTCCCAAATCGGGGCTAATGCCCACGGGCAGCTCTACCTGAGCTGATGGGGAGCTGGCACTCACCGAAGGCACCAGTTCCAGCAGCGCCCGTGCATTGCTTGAAAGCAAGAGTTCGATTAAGTTGGACGGATTAATCCCCATCTTGGTGAGCAGTTCATAGGTTACGCCGTCGCGTTCGCCCAGTACCGCCTGCGCAATCGCGCGTTCGTCCACCGAAGCCGAGCCAGCCTTGAGGGCATTGCGTTCCGCGTTCTGCAAAATCTCCTTACAACGGCGCGTGGGCAGAATGGGCGTATCGCTGGTCGCCTTGCCCGATCCCAGCGCCAGGCGAATCACATCGCGCACCTGCTTGGGTGAGAAATTCAAAGTCCGCAGGGCATCCTGCGTACAACCGCCATCCAGTTTGGTCAGAGCGATAAACAGGTGCGGCGTCCCCAGGTAATCCTTGTGCATCCGCCGGGCCTCGACCAGCGCCAGGCTGAGCACCTCCTGCAAGAAACGCCGATCAAGCGTATTAGAGGTTGGAAACATCGGCTGAATCATCGGTTCGTCGCTGAACGAGTCAAACGACATATCTAGGGGCTGCTCACGCGTGCCGACCACTCCGCTGGTCAGAGGCACGCTGGGATCGCCAAACAGCACATACGAGGCCCACGAAACATCTTCCAGGCGGCGCTGCGCCATCGTCACCCGCGCCCGCCGCATGGCCTCTCCAGGGGGAACCCCATCGGCGATCTCCTGGTAGAAGAGGACAATAAACTCACAGGCGCGCTGGTGCTCCACCGGCCAGCGCATCGCCACCACAGCGCCCGCGCCCGACGCGAGCAACGATGCCACCAGTCCCTCTGTCTCGCCGGAGGTCAGCGTACCCGCCTGGTCCCCCTCGTAATAGCTCAAAAAGACCAGCGGACGCCGGGGCAAGCCCTGAAAGAGCTGGGTAGCCACACTGCCATCCAGCCGCGAATTGCCCGCCAGGCTCAACACAGCATCGCCCACCGAGTTCAACTGAGGCAACGGCCCGGCATAATGAATGATCTGCGGCTGCTCTGCATTCATGCGCATGCGCATCTCTAACTGGTTGGCCTGCTGGCGACAGAGGATAATGCGCGACACCGACTCCGGCAGAGTGGTCGAGAGAGTCGCCACCTCGCCTTCCGCCTGGGGACGATCATTGGTCGGATTGACCAGAAAGAGCACATTCAAGCCCTGACCCTCGCGCCGCCCCAGTTTGCGCGTCTTCAACAGCGACGAAGGCTCGCTCATGCGGTCGCTGATAAAGCGATGCAAGCCTCTCCCCGGCGTCACCTGGCGTCCCAGGCTGATATGCTGGCACAGGAAACGCCCCGGTACTGATTTATTGTCATACAACAGTTCCCACGGGATATCTGGTGTATCTGTACTCAGCAGCAGAGGTGCGTCCAACTGGCGCAACTGTTCCTGTAAAGCTGAAGGCAAAAGATTATCAAATAAGTACCGCCCCAGCGCCAGCAGCGTATCACTGGCGCTCCCCCGTCGCTGTACTTTGAGGTCAACCGCCTGCTGCATCTGCTGACTCGCCGCCTGTAGCAAGCGCCGCAACCGCTCACTCATCTCAGGAGTGATCTCTGTCGTATACTCCTGCACTGCCTGGCCAGGCAAGACCTGTGTATGCCCGCTCTCAGGCAGATCCAGACGAAAACGATAAGCCGTCTCGGTGCGTATGATGTTTAATAGAGCGAGTTGTTCCATAGGCCCTTAGCTTCCTCGATTCTTCTCTACCACTACCGTCTACTCCCCCATTCCTTTCTCTTTCTCCTGTCATACTGTTCAGCAAAAAGAGGCTCCTGGCACCCGCAGCTTACGCGTTGGGATGAGCATATGCCATTAGTTGCGATTGCTTACATTTACCGTGTCTGGTTTTTTTGTTTAGCAAGTGCAACTATAGTATCACATCATAGCTCACCCTACAAGCCTTCTGATCCGCGCGCCTTGTGTCCTTCTGAGCTCAGCGCGAAATACCAGAAATGCCCGATCCTCATGTGAATCATTATACATCAGAGCAGGATAGTCAACCCAAGCCCTGCCCATGAAAATTTCATTAATATTTCAGTCCGTCACTTCCACGCGATACGGCACAGCGTTTGTCTTGCTCCTCTATAGTAAAACTGGGGGGAGACGATGGCGGAGAAAAGAGAAACAATCGACATGGGGACGCCGACACTTTTTTTGCGCACGCTGCTGATTGGCGTGGCGCTGATCGGGCTGCTGCTGGGAATGCGGGCGGCTCAGGAGTTGCTGGCGCCTCTTTTTTTGGATGTGGTGCTGGCCCTGCTGTTCGCTCCGCTGCTGCGCTGGCTGGAGCGTAAAGGGCTGCCGGGCTGGCTGGCGCTGCTGGTTTTGAGCCTGCTCCTGGTGGCGTTCCTGTTCTTTCTGCTGCTGGTGCTGATCGTTTCGCTGAATCAGATGGAGGCGCGTCTTCCCACTTACCAGGCGCTTTTGTTGCAACGCGTGAGCGCGCTGGAGGCAGTTCTGGCCGGTCTGGGCATTAACGCGAAAGAGAGCCTCAACTTCAACATTGCCAGCGAGTCAACCCTGGTGCGTACAGCGATTACGGCGATTACGGGCGTGCTGTCCAACCTGGTTGAGGTGCTGTTTTACGTTTTTCTGCTCTTTTTGATGCTGGCTTCGTCCAGAAGCCTGGCGGAGAAGGTGAGAGCACGCCTGGCGAATGGACATCCGTTTACCCAACACTTTAGCGCCTACGCGCAGCAAATTCAGAAGCAGTACCGCATCCAGGCGCTGAGCAATTTTCTTTGCGCGACCGGCATTACCATTACTCTGCTGCTCTTTAGAATCGATTTCGCGCTCCTCTGGGGCTTTCTGGCCTTCATCCTGGCCTTTATACCCAACATCGGCCTGATTCTGGCCACTCTGCCGGCCATACTGCTGGCCCTCATCCTCTACGGTCCCATTACCGCTCTGTTCATTGCCCTGATTGTGACCGCGATCAATACGGCGATGGATAACCTGGTCACGCCCCGCTTTATGGGCAGCGGCCTCAATCTGCCCATACTTGTGATTTTTCTCTCGTTTCTCATCTGGAGCTGGGTCTTCGGACTGCTCGGCGCCCTGCTGGCCGTGCCTCTCGCCCTGTTAATCAGAACTCTCCTGCGCAGTCGCACCGAGATGAGCCACCTGGCGATTTTTCTGGAAAAGCGCCATGCGCCGCCGAGCGCCGAGCGCGGTTCGTGAGGGACGCATACTTCATCTGTTGAGGCTCAAGGTCGGACGGTCAATGGAGAAGGCAAGACCACGCTCCGCTTCTGCCCGCGTGGCTGGACTTTTGTACAGCTCGAAACTGTCCACACGCTCAATGTCTCTTCCTCGCTCAAGCGCTACAGTATAGAAAAGAACCAACTCGCACGCAGTAGCTTCGCATAGAATAAGGTTTTGCGGCAGCCTCCCCAATCACGATTTCTCACAGCGGGACCATTCCAACGCCAGTGATTGGGGACAATCCGACGAGCAAACCATAAACCGTCAGCAACGAGAAGCAAAAGAGAATGAGGAGCCTGTTTCCCATCTCTCCTTTGCTTCTCAGGCGTAAGGATCAAACTCAATGCTGACAATCGTCGTTTCGTCTTTCCCAAAAAGAGCAGATGGT
>DASZXF010000460.1:0-6241 GCA_035546055.1 Ktedonobacteraceae bacterium | reverse complement strand
CGGGAAAACGCTCCTGAAAGCGCTGAAAAGCGGCCTCAACCTGGCGGCGCGTCTGCTCCAGCGTGCCGCCATTGTCAATCACTTCGTCCACCAGGGGCAGACGGCGTTCGACCGAGGGTTGCGCTTGCAGGCGGGCGCGGGCCTCGTCGGCGCTCAGTCCGTTGCGCGCCATGAGACGGGCCATCTCCTGCTCCTCGGGGCAGGTAATCAGCCATTTGCTCTGACACAGCGCCCCCGAGCCGCCTTCCAGCAGTTTTACCGCGTCAATTACGGCCACGCCTCCAGAACTGACCTCGGCCAATACCCTCAGCATGGCCTGACCGACAGCCGGATGCACAATCTCTTCCAGGCGGCGCAGCGCGGCGGCATCCTGAAAAACCAGCGCGCCCAGCTTCTGACGATCAACGCTGCCATCCTGGGCCATCACGCCCTCGTCAAAGACTTCAGCCACCCGGCGCGCGATGGGCTGTCCACTCAAGTAAAGCTGATGAACCAGCGCGTCGGCGTCAATGTACTTTTCCACGCCCAGATCCAGCAGCATGTGTCCCACAGCCGTTTTTCCGCAAGCAATGTTGCCTGTAATGCCAAGGATTCGTACCATATCGATAATTTTCCTCTTGTTTTCTCTCCCCCGGAGATGTATAAAAGAGTATACAATATTGCTCTTGCGCTCGTCGGCTTCTCACTCTTCTTTTCGCTGATGAGCTTTAGTATACTGTTATACTTCGTTCGAGGGGTGCGCCGCCTGCGGCGGCGCAAAGAAAGAATAGAGGACGGGGACACCCCGTGCCCCGGCAGAGGGCTGGCCGCCCTCTGCACTCCTGCTCGTTCTACGAGTCGGCACAGGGGTGCTCTGGCAGAGGGCGGCCCTTCGCACTCCCGCTCGTTCTACGAGTCGGCACAGGGGCGCAAAGGCTGGGATCGGCTGCTCTCTGCGCTCCTGCTCGTTCTACGGATCGGCAACGGAGCGCTCTGGCTGGGATCGACTGTTTTCTGCGCTCCCGCTCGTTCGGCGGTGGCTATGGGAACCTCCAAAAGTACTCTGGAGTTTCCGAAAGGGCGCGGGTTAGCGTACAATAAATCGACGATATTTTATACAAACAAGCGTAAATATATGGCCATACCATGAAAACGCAGTCGGGGATACTGGTCGGCGGCACGTGCGGACACAGGTGTATGCTATGGCGCGCGAAGTCTGACGATCAGGCGTGCCTTTTTGCCCGGCTGAATGATACCAGCTTGAAGGAGAGAAAGCGTGGGCAGACGCCTGGGACTCATTATCGGCATCAATTCGTACCAGGATGCGACCTTTCGTCCGCTACAATTCGCGGAAACCGATGCGCGGGCACTGGCGCAATGGCTGGTACACAATCGCGGCGGGAACTGGAACCCGGCTGATGTACAGGTTTTGCTGGGAGCAGACGCTACACGCGAACTGATTGAAACTCTGGTAACGCAGCTCTGCCTGCATATGGCAACCTCCGAAGACCTGATCTTGCTCTATTTCGCGGGCTATGCTTTTGTCGATCAGGCCAGCGGGGAGGGCTACCTGGCAGGATCGAATACTCGCTACCAGCAAAGCGGCAGTGGCGTCAATCTGATGGCACTGGTCGGCCAGATTATGGCCCGCAGTCCAGCGGCGCAGATTTTCTGTATGCTGGATTGTTTTCAGTTTGGCTCGATCTGGAGCATGAGGCGCGCTTCCCTCGCTGATTACAAGCCCCTGCTTGGTCCCACGCTGCTCAATGGACTGCAACAGATGCAGGGTCGCCTGCTCTATTGTACCTGTCGGGGAAATGAGGCGCTGCCTGAAATCAGTGAAAAGAATCTCGGCTCGTTTATGTATCGCACCATTATGGGCGTGGGCGGTCCGGCCATCGATCCAGCGACGGGACAGATTACCTTGCAGCGCCTGCACGCTTTCCTGGCGGAGAAGCTGAGCGAACAACATCGACCGCAGGTTTTTGGTCAGGAAACGCGTCCGCTGGTGCTGGTCGGCGAAATGCCTTCATTTAAGACCGGCGCGCTTCAGAATCCAAACGCTTCCGCTGGTCCGTTCGCCGGTGCCGGCGCACCCCCGGGCGGTGGTCCGCTGGCCGGACAGATGATGCCACAGGGCGCGGGCAGTCCAGTCGCGCAGCTCTCACCAACCGGCTCCGGCATTCGCACCTCCCAGATGGGGCAGATCTCTCCTTCGACCTCCAATCTGGGCCAGGCTACGATGGACACTATTGAGCAGAATCGCCTGCAGCAGTGCCAGCAAATGCTCGCCCAGGCCATGCAGGTCTTCCAGGCCCAGAACTACGCGCAGGCGTATCAAATGGCCGAGACTATTCTGCAAATCAACCCGGCCTTTACCGATGCCCTGATTCTCAAAGCGCAAACCCTGGCCGCGACCGGACAGTTCTCGCAGGCACTGGATACCATTCAGGAGACAGTGCAGCGTGACCCGAATAACGCCCTGGGCTGGAGCATGGCCGCCGCGCTGCTGGCCAATCTCGGTCAACTCCCCGAAGCCATGTCGGCGGTTGATCGCTCTATCTCCATCGATCCCAGCAACAGCGAAACCCACTCCATCAAGGAGATGATCCGCGAAAAGCTGGCCGAAGTACAGTTCGATACCGGCAAACGCTCGCGCCTGCTCCCCGCGCAACGCCAGGAGCACGACACCGGCAAAGCATTCGTGCTGGCCGCCGGCCTGCAGATTCTCGCCCTGGTTATCGGCGTGGTGGGAGCCTTTCTGCCCTTGCTCGCCCCCAAATTGCCTATCCTGGTGACAATAGGCCTGGAAAGTATCGCGCTCGCTCTGCTGGCCGTCAACGCTGGACGCGGCTCCTTCCGCTATGGCTTCACGCGCTTTATTCTGACCTTCTTCTTCAGCCTGATCGCCGCTGCCCTGTGCGCTCTGCTGGCGCTGTCGGTTGTCAAAACCACGCCCCTCACACGCGAGCTTATGAAACTTCTCTCAGTTTCCTATGGCCTGATGACGCCGCTGGCGATGATGATTCTCTGGCTGGGTTCCGCCGCCGCCGTGCCTCTGCTTACGTCGCTGGTTGGCCTGATCGCCGGTGTCATTGCCCGCGCCCAGGCAAAGAAAAAATAGCGCAGAAGCCAAAGAAGCGCCGGGAAATTCCCCCGGCGCTTCTTTGGCTTCTGGTGAGTCTAACTGGCGGCGCTGGCCAGTTCTTCCCACTCGGCCAGCAGGGCTTCTACTCGCGCCCTGGCGTCCTCGGGCTCGCTGGAAAACTGCTTGAGTTGCTCTGCATCGGCTTTGAGAGCTGCCTCGGACAATTTCTCTTCAATCAGGCGAACCCGGGCCTCGGCCTTTTCTATGTCCTTTTCGACATCCTCCACGGTGCGCACCCGGCCTTTGTTACGCCTGTTATTGGAGCGGACCGGGGCTTTCTCCACTCTGGCCGGCGCGGACGCTTCTTTGACCACAGTCTTGAGCGGAGCCGGCAAATCCAGCACGAGGGGACGTTTGCGCGTGCGGTACTCGGTATAGTTGCCCTGGTATGGTATCAACACGCCGCTGTCCTCGATTACCCAGACTTTGGTGGCCAGACTGTCGACAAAGTAGCGGTCGTGCGAGACAAAGAGCAGCGTACCCTCGAAATCGCCCAGCACTTCCTCCAAAAACTGACGCGACTGTAAGTCCAGGTGGTTCGTCGGCTCGTCCAGGATGAGGAAATTTGAACCCTGAAGGGTCAATTTGGCCAGAGCCACCCGGCTGCGTTCACCGCCGCTGAGCGAGCCAATCAACTTGAATACGTCATCCCCGCTAAACAGGAAACGCCCCAGGAAGCTGCGCGCCCCCTCTTCGCTCAAGGGACTGATATTGCGAATCTCGTCAATGACGGTGCGCTCAAAATTGAGACCGGCGTGGGTCTGCGAGTAATAGCCAATGCGCACATTATGTCCCAGGGAAACACTGCCACCGAGAGGAGGAATCTCGCCAATGATCGTGCGCAGGAGGGTCGTTTTGCCGGCGCCGTTCGGTCCCAGCAAACCCACACGATCACCGCGCAGTAGTTCCAGGTCGGCCACGCGTGTGAGCAAGGTTGCTTCTTCGCCCGGCTCGCGCGCGGCATAGCCCGCTACCAGCTTTTGCGTGGCAAGCACGGTCTGCCCGCTATCGATCACCGAGCTAAACTCAAAATGCATTTCGGCGAAGTCCTGGGGACGCTCAACCCGCTCCAGGCGGTCCAGCAACTTCTGACGCCCACGCGCCTCACGACTGCGCTGGCCCGCTTTGTAGCGGCGGATAAACTCCTCGGTATGGGCGATATGCGCCTGTTGAGCCTCGTATTCGCGCAGACGCCGCTCCATACGCTCCTCGCGCAATTTGAGATAGGTGCTATAGTTGCCAGGATATTCCTCGATACGGCCAAAAGCCAGCTCGATGGTACGCGAAACCACTTTATCAAGGAAGTAGCGGTCATGGGCCACAATCACCATCGCCCCCGGCCAGCTATTCAGGTACGTCTCCAGCCACTCCAGCGCCTCCAGGTCGAGATGATTGGTCGGCTCGTCCATCAGCAACAGATCCGGCTCCTGGAGTAACAATTTTCCCAGCGAAGCCCTGGTGCGCTGACCGCCGCTCAAGAACATCACCGGCGCCGCCTGCTGCTCACGCGTAAAACCAAGGCCATCAAGCACCTGCTCAACCTTGTTTTCGTAGGTATACCCGCCCCCATGCTCAAGCTGGTGCTGGAGATCAGCGTAACGCGCCAGCAGTTGCTCGTGCAGACGTTGATCGGCCTGGGCTTCTGGCGTGGCCAGACGCGTGGCCAGCTCACCCAGTTCACGCTCCCAGGCCCGCACATGAGCAAAAACGGTCAGCATCTCCTCACGCAGCGTATTTTCAGGCTGAAAATCGACATGCTGGGTCAGATAGCCCACTCGCACACTGCGCGCTCGCGCCAGCGTGCCCTCCTCGGCCTCTTCCAGACCCGCCAGGATGTTCAACAGGGTCGATTTGCCCGCCCCATTGGGACCAACCAGACCGATGCGATCATGTTCATCAATCTTAAAACTGACATTCGCGAAGATGCGTTCAGCGCCAAACGATTTACCTAATTGCGAAACACTAAGAACTGGCATATGTTATTCACCGGATTTTTTCTGAAATGTATCAAAGGAGGCCAAGCGAGAACTCTGTTAGCCTATCATATTGGGCATCAACATGCAAGAGAGAAAAAAAACAGTGGGCAAGAGCACCAAAGCCGGGGAGGTCCGGCTGCTCTTACCCACGTCAGAAGCACACGTATCGCAGAAAACGCCTGTCCCTTACCACTTCATCCCAGGCTCCCTGCCCGCCAGCCCTCGCCACCTGACCACCGCCCGCAAGGCGCCCCTTAGAACTTTTTATGCATCCACCCTGTAGCACGCCCCGGAACCAGCTTCACCTACACCATGCAGGCTACCAACCTCACCACGACATCATTTTATCTATTCCCCACCAGATACATCTGTGGTTCTCCCCATATATGCCCTACCATCCACCAGAGATGATAACAACTCTATCTGCCCCCTGCCATCCACCCATTCACCCGATCACCCGGCCCCATCCACTCAGACGCTCGCCTCTCTCCGACCTTCCATACCACGCGCCTGCCCGGGTCACCTGCCACCCTCCGACCTTCCACACCAAAATAAGATCGCTTGCCTCCCTGCCATCCTTCCAGATCTTCACCCTACCACTTACCCTCTCAATCGCTCATCCCTGTCCACGACCTCTCACCACTCATCACGGCCCTTTCCATTCCCTCCGCTCACTCGTTCCTCCCTACCATCCGCACATCTCTTACATGCTTTAGTATACTGATAACCAGTGAAACATGCATGAAGACCTGCCACAATTTATGAATGATCCGTCAGAAAAGCAAAAAGTTATGTCAAATACAACAAAGAGAAACATTACAATCTTTTCACTGACACAAAGCAGTAACAATGTCGCAACAAAATATACCCCTATCAATACATTTTGCTGCTTGCTTGTTTAACTTCGTTCCTGGCACGTCGCTAAAACGGGTGTACGGATCACCTTTGCGCAACGATGGGCACGCCAGAGCGTTGCCTCTGGCGTGCTTTCCGCGCATCTCATCTGCTTGCGCCAGGCAGTAGCCTGTGCTATGCTGGGATGGCGATGGATTAAATGCGCGGAAAATCACCCTCATAAGGACGCAAGATATGCTGCTCGATCTCTCTGCTCAAGAACTGCTCCAGACCACGCGCGCTG
>DASZXF010000459.1:0-2457 GCA_035546055.1 Ktedonobacteraceae bacterium | reverse complement strand
GCGGGATGCCGCCGCCGCTCGCGAGGTTTTTATCCGCTATGGCAAGCTCTTGCGCGCGGGTCAGATCGATGTCAATGCCGCGATTATCAACTATGAGCTGGGCCAGTACGACCAGGCCTTGCGTCTTTTTGATCGGGCTATTGAAACTTATGCTTTGCAGGGTGAGGGTGTGGACCTCTATATCGCCCGCGCGCGTGGCAACAAGGCCATCACCCTGGCCGCGCAGGGACGTTTTCGCGAGGCGGTGGCCCTGCATGAACAGGCTCGTACCACCTTTTCCCACCCTCGCAGTCAGGAAGTGGCGGTGGCTCGCGAGGAGCTGAATATCGCCCAGATTTCCGCCGCGCAGGGCCATTATTCCCAGGCGCTGCATCTCTTCAATCGCAGCCGCGCCATTTTTCAGAATCATTCGATGCACCTGGAAGCGGCGGAAGTGGCGCAACAGACCTGCGCGACGCTGCTGCGCTTAAATCGCGCCCAGGAGGCCTATGAACTGGCGGCGGAGACGGTGGCCTATTTCCGCAACTCGCCCAGCAATCGCCACAATCTGGCCCATTCGCTGATGTATCAGGCCGAGGCTGCCTTGCGGAAAGGGGATGTGCGTGACGCGGATGCCATGCTGCGCGAGGCCGGAGTCCTGCTGGAGGAGACGGGCTTTATGGGTCTGGCCGCGCGTGTACGTCTTTTGCAGGCCGAACTCTATTTCGCCGATGGGCAGATCGAAGAGAGTTTGCGCGAGGCGCGCTATGTGGCCGATATTTTCGCGGAGCAGGAGGCGTTGCCCCAACTGGCGCGGGCGGCTCTCTTGCAGGCGCGCATTGCTTTTGTCCAGCACGACGCGGCCACGGCCAGCGAACTCTGCTCCCAGGCGCTCGATATCGCCAGGGGACAGGGCTTGCTCGATCTCAAATGCCGCTGTGATGCTCTGCTGGGGCAGATTGCCGAGGGCAGCGGCGACCTGGAGGCGGCTGCGCGTTATTATGAGCGGGCCATCGAGGGTATTGACGAGGTTCAGGGGCATCTGGTGCTGGATGAGCGCAGCAATTTTCTGGAGGACAAGGGCGAAGTGTACCAGCGCGCGGTCATCCTGGCTCTGAAGCGTGGCAGTAAAGAACAGGCGCTGGTCTATGTCGAAAAGGCCAAGTCGCGGGTGCTGGGCGATTATCTGCGCAATAATATTGACATTCGTCTGCGCGCCGGAGATACAGCGGGCGAGGCCATTCTGGAGGATCTGGCGCGTTTGCGCGAGGAGCAGGCCTGGTACAGCTCGATTGTCTACGAAACCGAGAACGAGGCCAATTTAAGCGATACCGCGATTTTGCGTATTCGCGCCATGAAGCCGGGCCAGGCGCGTCAGGAGATGCAGAAGCGCGAGCGCAAGATTGAACAATTGCTTGAGCAGATGCAATTGCGCCTGGGTGGCGATCTGGTGGCCCGTCCGCGCGCGCAATTGAGCGAGACGCTGGTGACCGATCTGAGCAAGCGCCTGGCGCCGCAGTCCTTGCTGCTGGAATATTATCTCGCCGACCAGGATCTCTATCTGTTTCAACTCACCAGTCAGAGCATCGAGGTGCATTGTGTTGAAGGGGCTGTGCCCAGGATTGAACGTCTGCTCTCCCTCTGGCGAGTCAACCTGGACCTGGCGGCCCAGGCCAGCGGCGAGCAGAACTATGGTCAGTCCTTCATGAGTTTGCAAACGAACTGCCTGGGACTGTTGCAGCGCCTCTACCAGCTTCTGCTTGCCCCCGTGGCCGATCAGTTGTCCGCGTCTACCCATCTGACCATTGTACCCTACGGCATGCTGCACTATTTGCCGTTCCACAGCCTCTACGATGGTCAGCATTTCCTGGTTGAACGCCTGGACATCTCCTATCTGCCAGCGGCGGCTCTGCTGGATATCTCGCAGCAGCGCGGCCAGCGCATTCGAGCCAGGGGCATCAACCCGGCCAACTCGCTGGTCATGGGTTTATCCGATCACGGACGGCTGGCCTATGCTGTCCAGGAAGCTGAAGTGGTCGCGCGCCGGCTGGGGGCGCGCTGTGTCTACAACGAAGCCGCCACCGCCGCGCTTCTGCATGAAGTCGCGCCCCTGTGTCCGATTGTCCATATTGCCGCGCATGGCCTGTTTCGCCTGGACTCGCCCAACTTCTCCAGTATCAAGCTCGCTGACCGCCAGTTGAGCAGTATTGAAGTCTTTAACCTGGACCTTTCCTCCTGTTCGCTGGTCGCGCTCAGCGCCTGTGAGACCGGGCGAGTCAGCGTCGGAGGAGGCGACGAAGTAATCGGCCTGGGACGTGGCTTCCTCTACGCCGGCGCCGCCTCGCTGCTGCCCACTCTCTGGAAAGTCGACGACGCCAGCAGCGCCGAACTGATGGAAATCTTCTACCAGGCGCTACTCAGCGGCTATACCAAAGCAGCCGCCCTCGCCAGCGCTCAGCGTGCCTTTCTCCAGCGCGC
>DASZXF010000458.1:0-5576 GCA_035546055.1 Ktedonobacteraceae bacterium | reverse complement strand
CTCTGGCCTATCCTCTCCGGCGAGCGCGGCATCTACAGCATCGCCGATGGTGGTTCTGGTGAGGCAGCCCTGAGCGCCATGCTGGCCTCGGCCAATAGCAGCGGCTTCATTCCAGAGCAAATCTGGGCGAATCCCGCGCCTTCCGGCTACACCGCAGGCACGCCGACGAAATCCATGATGCCCCTCAACTGGGCCATGGGCGAGTACATTACCCTGCTTTTCTCCGCCAGCCAGAACTGTATTGCCGATGTGGCCGCGATTGTCTACGACCGCTATGTTGGCACCACGCCCTGCGGTGGCAGCACTGGCGGAGGGAGCGGCGGCACGCCACCGGCGGGTGTGAGTATCTCGCCCAATCCCGCCCTCGCCGGTCATTCAGCCACCATCACCTATAACGGTACGCTGGCCAGCTCGGCCACCAGTATTACCATGCACTGGGGCTACAATAGCTGGAACGGCATCACCGACACCGCCATGAGCCAGCAGAGCGACGGCACCTGGCAGGCTACCATCACTGTGCCCTCCGGCGCCACCACCCTCAACATGGCCTTTAAGAACCAGAGTAGCACCTGGGATAACAACGGCGGGAGTAATTATAACTTCTCTGTGACCACCGCCACCGCGACCCCAACGCCCACTCCGACGGCGACCAGTACCCCGACGCCGACGCCCACGGCCACGCCTGCCGGGGGCACGACCTGCACTGCTGGCAGCGTCTCCGCCTCGACCTGTCCCCTGGTGGCCGGTGCCAGTGGTACCATCGTCTACGCCGGTTCGCTGGCCTCCGGCGCGACCAGCCTGATGATGCACTGGGGCTATAACAACTGGACAGGCACCACCGACACTACCATGACAAAGCAGAGCAATGGTACCTGGACGGCCACCATCACCGTCCCGGCGGGAGCTACAGTCATCAACACGGCCTACAAAAATCAGAGCGGTACCTGGGACAACAACGGTTCCAGCAACTACAATCTGCCAGTCGGTTCGTGTTTCGTCAGGGCGGTTTCCACAGCCTCGTGTCCCACCATTCCCGGCACCTCTATCACCATCGTCTATGCCGGTTCGCTGGCCTCCGGCGCGACCAGTCTGACGATGCACTGGGGCTATAACAACTGGACAGGCACCACGGATACCACCATGACAAAGCAGAGCAATGGTACCTGGACGGCCACCATCACCGTCCCGGCGGGAGCGACCACGCTTAATATGGCCTTTAAGAACCAGAGTAGTACCTGGGACAATAACGGCTCCAGTAACTATAACCTTAACGCATAAAGAAGCGTAGCGTAGGAGTTCATCAACTGAAAAAAGTGCCTCTATCGAATGCTTGCACTCGATAGAGGCGCTTGCTTCAGAGAGGAGCGGGTGATTACACCTGTGGATGTGGTGTCTGCTCGTAACCGCTTCCTCCCTGTTCGTAACCTCTTCCCTGTCCCGCGCGTCTTCCGCCGTCCTCGACGACGGCCAGCCGATCACTGAACGGAAGGTTAAAAGCCTCGCGACCGCTGGATGTGCTGAGGATGCTGGCCAGCGAAGCCAGCCAGGCGATCAGGGCACTGGCAATCGCGAGCCACCCGCCGACCTTCAGCAGAACAGAGTTATTGTTGGCAAACGAACCCAGCATTAAGAGGAGGTAGGCGGCGAAGAGAACCACCAGGGTTGTCGCTAACGACACGTTTGTGCGTAACGCTCCCAGACAGAGCACGCCCAGGAAAATGGTCCAGCAGAGGAACAGCAGACCCAGAAAGAGGTGGGCATTGCCGCCCAGGGCCGTCAGAACGCCCGAAGATGGCAGGAAAATCCAGCCCAGTATTGCCAGAAAGCCTCCATACGACGTAAAGGTAGTGGCGGTCATCATATAGCCTTTACGAAACTCCCACATGCCCGCCAGGACCAGGATAAGCCCGCCGATCAAAAGGACAGGCGCCAGAGCGGTGCGAATGCCGGTCGCTTGAAAGGGGGTGATAAAGCCGGTATAAAAGCAGCCAACAATAGCCGTTAGAATACCAATCATCCCCAGACCAAGGGGTGCCGGACTCGCTACGTGGTGGGTTGTCGTCGGCGTTTCTACAGGTTGGGAACTATACTGAGGAACAGCATATTGCGCCATTACTCGTCTCTCCTTTCGTTGATTGCAGTCAACACTCCACTTTACTCGCTACATCGGCCTATGAAAAAAGAGGAAGAAAGGAGCTTTGCTTTCCGACTCCCTTTTCGTCACTACTATATCTCTCCCCGGTTAAAAATAAGTAAATATGTCCCGCCCCGAACCGCCGGGCTTCCTGCCTGTCCTCTGGATGCCCCTCTGCTGCCTGTCTGGCGCGGGCGCCTTTGTCTTGATGAGCGAACAGACAGGCAGCGGAGGAGCTACATGTGTGAGGAACTATAGATGCCCGCCAGGGCCATAGTGGGAAAGATGTGCCGGTACAGGTGATAGTTGATGTAGAAGTCCCTGGGGAAGCCAGTGCCGGTGTACTCGTCCTCTTGCCAGGTGCCGTTCTGCTGAGTGCGACGTAGATAGTCCAGCCCCTGCAGGCAGGCGAGATGCTGACCATAGCCGGTGAGTTGCAGCGCAATGACCGCCCAGGCCGTCTGCGAGGGTGTGCTTTTGCCAACGCCGGCGAAGGAGCGATCAACATAGGAGAGGCAGGATTCGCCCCAGCCGCCGTCCTGGTTCTGGTGCTCAAACAACCACTGAATGCCTCTGTTGAGCATCTCCTGTACGGCATAGCCCTGGCCGCGCAGCGCGACGAGGGCGGAAATCACGCACCATGTTCCATAGATATAATTGACTCCCCAGCGACCGTACCAGGAGCCGTCCGGCTGCTGCGTCTGCCGCAGGTAGGCGAGCGCTTTGTGGACGATCTGCTTTTTGTGCGGCACGTCCACGTGGGCCAGCATTTCCAGGGCGTGCGCCGTGACATCCTCGGAAGGCGGATCGAGGAGCGCCCCGAAGTCGGCAAAGGGCAGACGGTAGACCACCTTACGCGTGTTATCCTTATCGAAGGCTCCCCAGTTGCCCGGACGCGAGCGCGTGACCAGAATCCACTGGACCGCGTGGGCAATGGCCTGCTGTACGGCGGGGTCCGCGCTATCCTCAAGCAAGGACAGGACGACAACGGCGGTATCATCAATATCTGGATAGATGTCGTTCTCAAATTCAAAGGCCCAGCCGCCGCAGGGTACAGGACCGCAGCGCACCTGCCAGTCCCCGCCACTAAAAATCTGTTCGCGCAGCAGCCAGCGCACCGCGCGCTGGATGGCGGGATGCTCGCGTTTTACTCCGGCCCGGCGCAGAGCCAGCAGCGCCCAGGCGGTATCCCAGACCGGCGACATGCACGCCTGAAAGCGCCAGCCGTCCTGATCCTCCAGGGCAAAGACCTGGTGTCCCTCAATGCCCTTGCGCATGACCGGGTGATCGAGATCCATGCCGCTCAGCGCCAGCGCGATGAGCGAATAAACCCAGGGAGGCTGGATGCCGCCCCAGCTTCCATCAGCCTCCTGGCGCTCAACAATCCAGGCGACTGTGCGCTGGATGGCGCGCGCCCGGCCTGGCTGCCAGGGGAGCGCATCATAGCCCTTGAGCAGCCTGTCGATCCACCAGAAAATACCTGAGCCGGGTACGCGCCTCATCTGCTTCTCGCTACCCGGCACGATCAGTTCCGTCAAACGGCAGCCCAGAGGTCTGACCGGGCGCCGCGTAATCACGATGAGCAGCGGGGCTATCGTGCCACGCGCCCAGCAGGCAAAATCATAGAGGTTAAATGGTATCCAGGGCGGTAGATAGATGAGTTCTGGCGGCAGACTGGGGATGCCCTGCCAGGGATATTCCCCGAACAGCGCCAGCCAGATCTTGGTGAAAACCCTGGCCTTTGCCACACCGCCCTGTTGCTGAATCACGCGCAGCGCTCGCTGCATTTCCGCGCTGGCGGGATCAACGCCCAGCACCTTGAGCGCCGCGTAGGCCTCAATTGTCGTGCTCAAATCCGCCGGACCGGCAAAAAAGAGCGCCCAGGAGCCATCCTCGCGCTGCTTGCCCAGGATATGGCGAATCGCCCCCTCTTTGATCGTCTCCACGCTAACGCCTAAGAAGCGCAGCAGCAGCACATGTTCAGCCGTCATCGTCACGTTTGTTTCCAGTTCACCACACCACCAGCCCTGCTCATCCTGGTGCTCCAGCAGCCACTGCACCGCCTGGTCAAGCGCCTGTTTGAGGCGAGATTCTACGGCCTGACTTACCTGTTGTTTACTCATCGTTTGACCTCTCATCTGAGAGGGAGCTTGCCTGAGAGGACCGTCCCTCCTGCGCGCGCCGCCCTCCTCACACGTTATTCGACCTTCCCTTCCCTGATCAGCATAGAAGCCAGCCATGCGCCTTCTATGGATAATCCCGGTCCCGTTTCCTCTCCTGCGTATACTGATATAGTAAGTATACGGAAGAGAACAAGAGCAGAAGCAGATACAGCATGTTCTATCGTTCATCCTGGTTCGTGGAGGAGAGGAGATCGTATTTATGGCGATTACATTACGCCAGAACGTCAAAATCGCAGCATATATCATGTTGCAGCGCTTAAAGGGCCGACAGAAATTCCCGCTGGTCTTGCAGTTAGAGCCGCTTTATCAATGCAATCTGGCCTGCAATGGTTGCGGAAAAATCCAGCACCCCCAGGATATCCTGGGACGCCGCCTGTCCGTCCAGCAGTGTGTGGCGGCGGTTGAGGAGTGCGGAGCGCCGGTCGTGTCGATTGCCGGCGGTGAGCCGCTGATCCATCAGGAGATTGATCAGATAGTGGCGGAACTGGTCAAACGCAAGCGCTTTGTCTATTTATGTACCAACGCCCTGCTGATGAAAAAGAAGCTGGACCTGTTCAAGCCATCCCCGTATTTTTCCTGGTCAGTGCATATCGATGGCTTGAAGGAGCGCCATGACGAATCCGTGGCCCGGCAGGGGGTCTTTGACAAAGCCATCGAGGCCATTCGAGAGGCCCGGCGCCGGGGCTTTCGCGTCACCACGAACACCACCTTTTTTACCCAGGATGACGCCAAAACCATTCGCGAAGTCCTCAATTATCTCAACGACGAAGTGCAGGTGGATGCCATGCAGATTTCTCCTGGCTATGCTTACAGCAAGGCGCCCGATCAGGAGCATTTTCTGGGCGTTGAGCGCACGCGTGAGATCTTTCGCCAGGCTTTTGCCGATGGTGGACGCAAGCGATGGCGTCTGAACCATTCGCCGCTCTTTCTGGATTTTCTGGAGGGCAAGGTTGACTTTGCCTGTACAGCCTGGGGCATTCCCTGCTATTCGGTGATGGGCTGGCAGCGGCCCTGTTATCTCATGACGGATGGTTATGTGAGTTCCTATAAAGAACTGCTTGAAACGACAGACTGGGAGAAATATGGGCGAGGCAAAGATCCGCGCTGCGCGAACTGCATGGCTCACTGTGGCTACGAGCCTTCGGCAGTCATGGCCACAGCGCAATCCTTGCGGGAGTCGCGCCGGGCCACCGTCGATGTGCTGAGCAGTGGTTGGCGTTCCCTCTTTCAGTATCCTCAAGCGGATCGGAAAAAACGTT
>DASZXF010000457.1:0-4699 GCA_035546055.1 Ktedonobacteraceae bacterium | reverse complement strand
GCCTTGCGGTGCTGGAAACATTGGGGATGACTGATATGCATCTCTTCTTGATTCTCCCTCTATTCTATGGTAATCTTAGAGAAATACCCTGGCAACATCAGCCTGAAGGAAGGAATGCACTTAATGGGTTTGTATGGAATGACCACATGGCGCAAGCTCGCAATTTGCGATATTCCCCTTAACCTATCTATGAGTGCGCCCTCGAACAGGTAGCTTTTTTCTAAACTATGCCACGGGACGCACTTCAGGCCCGTGGTTTTTTGTTGTGCATTTTTCCCACTTTGTTTGTTCGCGACCACGGGCCTCCTCGCGCCTGTGGTCGGCTGCTGCATTTCCCCACAGAGATAGCGCGAGCGCTGATGCTGCCTGACTTCATGTTCCCGCTTATTCAGAAAGGATGGTTCGATGAGCACCTCGCTCAATCAAGATGCTGTGACCTATCGCGGCCTGCTGGTGCGCTATCTCAAGCCCCAATGGCGGCGCGCTCTGCCAATGGGCTTGCTCCTTTTGTTGACCATTGGCCTGAACCTGACAAATCCTCAACTGTTGCGCTACTTTATCGATGCTATTACTGGCAAGACGGCCAGTGCCCAGACGCTGCTCCTGGTAGGGGTCTTGTTTATTCTGCTGGCCCTGCTGGCTCAGGCGCTCACTGTTCTGACTACATATCTGAGCGAATACCTGGCCTGGACGGCGACCAATCAACTGCGCACAGATCTGGTGGCGCATTGCCTGAGATTAGAACAGGCCTTTCACAAGCAGCACACGTCGGGCGAACTGCTGGAACGCATTGACGGCGATGTAGATATGCTGTCGCGCTTCTTTTCGCAGGCGGTGGTTTTGCTGCTGGGCAATGGCTTGCTGGTTCTGGGGGTGATTGCTTCGCTCTTCTACGCTGACTGGCGCCTGGGTCTGACCATTGGCCTCTTTGCGTTGCTGGGATGTCTGGTGATGGTCAAAGTGCGCGCGTACTTGAGGCCGGCGCCAGTGGCGAACCGGGCGAAGTCGGCGGAATTCTTCGGCTTCCTGGGCGAACAACTGGCAGGCACCGAGGACATGCGGGCCAATGGCGCAACTGGCTATGTGCTGCGCCGCTATCACGAATTGCTGCGCGCCTGGCTGCCAGTGCGCCAGCGCATGAGCGCCGCGTCGTATTCGCTATGGATTCTGACGCTGCTTACCTTTGCTTTTGGTAATGCCCTGGCGCTGGGCCTGGGAGCGTATCTCTGGCAAATCCACGCGATCAGCCTGGGGGATGTTTACCTGGCCTTTTACTTTGTCAACCTGCTCAATGATCCCATCGAGCAAATCCGCACGCAGTTGCAGGAGATGCAACTGGCCAGCGCGGGCGTGATGCGTATGAAAGAACTGCTGAGTATCCGCCCGGCCATTGTGGATGGTCCAGGGCAGGCTTTTCCAGGCGGGGCGCTGAGTGTGGACTTTCAGGATGTCGCTTTTGCCTATCACGCTGAACAGCCTGTGCTGGCTGATCTCACTTTTCACCTGGATGCCGGCAAAGTTCTGGGCGTGCTGGGACGCACTGGCAGCGGCAAGACCACGCTGGCGCGCCTGCTGCTGAGGCTCTATGATGTGGAACAGGGCCAGATTCTGCTGGGCGGCGTTCCCCTGCGCATGGCGCATCTGCGCGAGTTACGCCAGCACATAGGTATGGTGACCCAGGATATTCAGCTTTTTCACGCGACAGTGCGCGAAAATCTGACCTTCTTCAATCCGTCTATCGCCGATGAGCGTATTCTCGCGGTGCTGGCTGATCTGGGCTTGCTGAAATGGTACAACTCGCTGGAGCAAGGTCTGGATACCATGCTCGGCTCGGATGGCGAGGGCCTGTCAGCCGGGGAAGCGCAGTTGCTGGCCTTTACACGCGTGTTCCTGACCGATCCCGGTCTGGTCATCCTCGATGAAGCCTCTTCGCGTCTGGACCCCGCGACGGAGCAATTGATTGAGCGCGCGGTCAGCAAACTGCTCCAGGGGCGCACCGGCATTATCATTGCGCACCGCCTGGCGACCATTCAGCGCGCCGATGAGATTTTGATCCTGGAAAATGGGCGTGTGCTTGAGCATGACACCCGTCTGGCGCTGGCTGAGAATCCTGCGTCTCGTTTCTTTCACCTGCTCCAGACCGGCCTGGAACTCGCAGCGGAGGAACAGGAAGTTGGCCTGCACATCCATAATCAACAGGAGGGGGTGATAGTATGAAAGCCTATCAGCAGATAGCGCGCCTGATACGCTATCGACCGATCTTATATACCGCCAACGTCCTCATCTGGGCGCTGATCCATGCCTACCCGATTATACCGGGTCTGTTGATACAGCAGTTCTTCAATCTCCTGCCTGTTGAGGGCGGATTGAGTCGGCTCATCTGGCTGATTCTGCTGGTACTGCCCGTGGCGGCGCTGGCGCGGGCACTCCTGATCTTCGTAGGTGGTCGCATTGATACGCTTCACCGCTTTTCGATGAGCGGCCTGCTGGGGCGCAATCTGCTGGCGCGTATCCTGGAACGGCCCGGAGCGCGAGCGGTGCCGGGTTCTCCTGGCGAGGCTCTGAACTCCTTCCGCGACGATGGCAAGCAGGCCGAGGATGTGATGAGCTGGATGCTGGATCTGCTCGGTCAGAGCCTGTTCGCGGCGCTGGCGCTGCTTATCCTGGTACGCATCAACCTCCTGCTCACGGTGCTGGTCTTCCTGCCTCTGGTTAGCGTTGTGGCGCTGGCCCAGGCCATGAGCAAGCGCCTGGAGACATATCGCCAGGCCAGCCGCGAGGCCACCAGCCAGGTGACAAGCGCGCTTGGCGAGATCTTTACCACGACCCAGGGCATTCAGATCGCCGCCGCCGAACCCTATGTGCTGGCGCACCTTCAGCGCCTGAACGATCACAGGCGCGCGCGTATGCTCCAGGACCGGGTCCTGGAGCAACTGCTCAACTCCACCATAGGTAATACTGTTGGAATTGGCACCGGCCTGATTCTGGTACTCGCGGCTGAGATGATGAGCGGGACAAAGATGGGCCTGGGCGACCTGGCGGTCTTTATCTACTATCTGGCTTTTGTCGCCGATTTTACGCAATTTTTCGGCATGATGCTTGTCCGCTATGCTCAAACCAGGGTGGCCTATCAGCGCATGGAAAACCTCTTGCAGGGCGCGCCTGCGCAGCAACTCACGGCGCCTCACTCGCTCCTTCTGCGCGGCTCGCTGCCAGAGATCAGTCTGCCAGCACTCCAGCCAGACGAGCGCCTGACAAGCCTGGAGGTGCGCAATCTCAGTTACCACTACCCCGAAACCGGGCGCGGCATCACTGGCATCACCTTTCGTCTGGAACCTGGCACGCTGACGGTGATTACCGGGCGCATTGCGGCTGGCAAAACCACGCTGCTGCAAACCCTGCTCGGTCTGTTGCCTATGGAGGGTGGCGAAATCCGTTGGAACGGGCAGGTGGTCAGCGATCCGGCCAGTTTCTTCACGCCGCCGCGCAGCGCCTACACTGCCCAGGTACCGCGCCTCTTCAGCGCCTCGCTCAAGGAAAATATTCTCCTCGGCCTGCCCGCTGACAGTGAACAGTTGAACAGAGCAGTTCACATGGCGGTCATGGAGCGCGACCTGGCAGAACTGGAACAGGGGCTGGAGACGCTGATTGGCACGCGCGGCGTCAAACTCTCTGGCGGACAGGCACAGCGCAGCGCGGCTGCTCGCATGTTCCTGCGCGAACCAGAACTGCTTGTCTTTGACGACCTCTCCAGCGCTCTGGATGTCGAAACCGAGCAGATCCTCTGGCAGCGCCTCTTCCAGGGCCAGCCACGGACCTGCCTGGTCGTCTCGCATCGCCGCGCTGTCCTCCAGCGCGCGGATCAGATCATTGTTCTCCAGTCTGGCAGCATTGCCGCTACAGGCAGGCTCAACGACCTGCTCGCCAGTTCCCCCGAAATGCGCGGCCTGTGGCAGTCAACAGGACAATGAATGGAGGGAGCTATGAACGCCTGGGGTGAGTTGCAAGCCCTTTGAAAAACAGGTATCCAGGCTCTAATGTAAGTCCAAACAAAAGACTTTGGAGGGAACTTACGATGGCAGACCTGGATACCTTTCTTCCATCCCAGGTAGTATGGTAGCTATCCTGTCGGCCAGCTTAAAAATATCTGGTGGAGCTACTGACATACTGTTGTCACTGGCCCATACTATACTTCTGGCATAAAGAGAAAAGACCGGGCGCGGCGCCCAAGCGGCTGTCCTGGCGCATTGTCAGGATGGAATGAGACCTCACAGCAGAGCAGAAAGAAGGAACAACCTATGGCCAGATTACTCGGACCGGACTTTTTCAATATCCAGGTGCGTAACCTCTCCGCTTCTCGCGCCTTCTATCTCGATGTGCTGGGCTTGAGCGAAGATACCTCTTTCATTGCCCCCGGCGTGGTTCTCTTCGAGAGTACCACTATTCCTTTCGCGATCAGCGAGCAAAAGGGTGACCTGGACCAGGCCGCTCGGCCCGGCCTGGGTATCGCGCTCTGGATTGATTGCGATAACGTCAACGAACTGCACGCCAGGATGCGGGACGCAGGCGCCACCATCGTGCGCGAGCCATTTGATGGTCCTTTCGGGCGCACTTTTGTCTTCACCGATCCCGATGGATATCAGATCACAGCTAACGAAAACCCCTGGGAGCGCTTTCCTCTGGGCGGCAAACAGGGTCG
>DASZXF010000456.1:0-4697 GCA_035546055.1 Ktedonobacteraceae bacterium | reverse complement strand
CCGCGCTCCCGGGCCTCCTGGCCAAAGGCGTTGTATTCCTGGTATTCGCGCGCCTGATCCTCCGGGCTCTGCTGCTCGTATACTGCCTCATCAGCATAGATTAACAACAAATAGCGCATACTCTTCTCCTTCTGTCAAATTGTGTTTTTCATTCCTGGCCGGCTATCTGCCGGCTTCATCAGAATGACGATTGAGCAGACAGCAAATCGACACTTCGACGCCTTTTTTTGGACATATTTTCGCCAGTCAGCCATCAAACACAGGAAACACTCAGAAGATCCTGCAATTCATTATAAGCGTAAAGTAAGGGCACATCGTTATAGGCCACTTCGCGCGGACCTGTCTTGATTTCCTGGTGCCCACAGCTGGGAAGCCAGCGAGCACGGCCCAGGCGCCGCACCAGGCCATGACGCTCGGCGTAGGCCAGGTAGCTGCGCGCCCGGCGGGTAGCGCTGGAGAGACGCAGAAGAAGAGGATCAACCGCCCGGCCAGCGTCCGCCAGTTCCCGCGCCTGCCGATGAACGGCGCTGGCCAGTTCGGCCAGAGTGAACTCAGGGCAGGCAGCGGCACGATGTTCCCACACAAAGCCGCTGGCCAGTTGCGTACAGGTAAAGGACATATGCAGCAGCCAGGCGCGGCGCAGTTCATCAGCAAGCTCATCAATTGGACGCTTTGGCGCGTGTAATAGCGCGGGCGCGAAGGTCACAAAGGCACGAGTTCGCCCGCGCGTCATAAAATCGTAGCTCAGGGAGACTGGCAGAATACGCAAATCGGGCGGGGCCGCACGCACGATGCGCTGAAAGCCCGAGTGCAGGGCACCGACATGCCCATCGGGCGAAAGCTGGCCTTCCGGCGCACCCAGCAGCGAGCCGTCATGCCAGAGATAGTCCACCAGATCGGCGATTTGAGCATGAATACGCGCGATCATGCGCCGCTCAACCGGGCGGCGCTCAGGTCCGCGCAGAATCTCCGGGCCGCAAAATGCTCTGAGCGCCTTTGCCTTGTCCCAGGACAGCAAATGCTCCAGATCCTGCCCGCGCACCTGCTCAACCGGGCGATGGATCAGACGCGCGAAACGGTCGAGAAAAGCCGGAGCGAGCACAGTATCCGCCGTGACATGGCCTGCCGTCTGCCGCGCCTCGCGCAACCATTCCTCGGCGGGACGCAGCAGGCCATCCGTAGGATATGCCCCCAGCCAGCGCAAAAGAGCGCCCAGAGCCAGCGGACGCAGCAGACGAGCCAGCCAGGCAGGCCGCTTGAGCACACGCGCCAGAAAGCCGCGTGAAAAACCATCGCCCCGCAGGGCAAAAGATAGATCCCTGGCCGGGCCACGCCAGCCATGCCGAAAAAGCAACGCCGGCACCAGGAGAAGAGGATCGATATCGCGTCTATGCATCATCCCAATATAGGTGCGCGGCAAACCCTTATCCAGTTCAACGCCGCGTATCGTCACCGACATTCTGAGGCGTATGGCCAGCCAGAAGACAGCGGCAATGATGACACGACAGAGTGTCGATGTTCCTTTACTTACCAGTTTCATACCATCTTACCCACCCTCGATGGTTATAAGGAGGTCTGTGCATGCTGATAGCGCCAGAGCAAGAGCGCTACCATATATTATATCCCATCTTTCTAAGCAAGTTTTCAGCAAAATACAAGGTTCTGTTTAGGTAGTGGGAGTATAATGTAAGCATAAAGACATATCTGGATGAAGAACCGTACTCTATCTATCAGGAGCAGGAATATGACTGATGAGTATATCCATGTCACCGGACAGGACGGCGAGACCTACGATGTTCTCCCAACCGAGGCGCTCTTGAGTTTCTTACAACGCCTGGCGGAAGATGAAGCTGAGGAACAGGGGGAAAAGCTGGAAACCCAGGCACTGGCGTGCCGAGCAGGAGTACATCACTAACCATGGCATTTCTCAACGGACACATACGGCAGTGAGGAGAAGATGCGTTGCGACTCTTTCTCTCACTGCTTCTTTTTTGCTATACTGAAGATACGTAAGCGTTGTTTTGTTCTCTAAAGGTTTTTATATGTCGATACAGGAAATTCTCCAGACCCGGCCTCTCGGTCTGGCCTTTGATATTGATGGTACTCTCAGCCCGATTGTCTCCACGCCCGGCGAGGCTCGTCTTTACCCTGGCGTGGCCGAGTTGCTGACCGAAGCCCGCGCCTATGCTCATATCGCGATTATGACCGGTCGCTCTATCGAGAGCGGCGCGGCCATGGTCAATGTCGAGGACATTACCTACATTGGCACCCACGGCGCCGAATGGTGCGAGGGTCTGCCCGGCAAGCATACAGTGCAGGTCAATCCGCTCGCTCGCCCTTACCTGGAAGGGGGAAAGCGCCTGCTCGACCTGGCAGAAAGGAAGCTGAGCAATCTGCCGGGTCTGCTGATCGAGCGCAAGCTGCTGGGCGGCAGCGTCCATTATCGTCTCTCGCCGCAACCCGAGGAGGTCCGTGCGCTCATCCTCAACACGCTGCGCGAACCGGCCAGCGAACTCAACTTCTACCTGAGTGAAGGCAAATGCGTCATCGACCTGAAGCCGCTGCTTCCCCTCAACAAAGGCACTGAACTGCGCAGCTTTGCCCGGCGCCACCAGCTCGCGGCTCTGCTGTTCGCCGGGGATGATCGCACCGACCTGGACGCGGTGCTGGAAATCGCCCGCTTGCGCCAGGACGGTCTACAGGCGGCGGCCATCGTCGTTCAGGCCACGGATACCCTGCCCGCGCTGCTCGAACACGCCGATATGGTGGTCCAGGGCGTCGAAGGTATGGCCCGCCTGCTCAACCAGATCGTAGCGCACCTCCGCACGTCCCCTCGCACCTGAAAGAAAAGCAACCGGGCGCCCGCATTCTCTCATCCAGACCATTAATATATTCCGTTTCGCAATTTGTATCTCCAGCTATGATATATGTATAGATCTTGAGCGGCATTCTGCGAAACACAAATATAACTCTGATTGCATCTGTTGTTCCATTTACCATTTCAGGCGAATAGAAGCATCTCGTGAATCCATGGATGAACATGGCTGTAAGGAGAGAAGCGCATGTCTTTGCGCTGCTTTTCGATCTTTCACATCGGTTGATTCGCGCATGCCAGCACATAAATATCACCTGAACGAATGCAAGCCGCCCGGGATCACCTATTCACAGGTATGAAGAAAGGACATTGAATGCGACGCCGACTGATCATATTTTTTACCCTCTCGTGTGTGGTAGGGGCTGGCTTCTGGTCTGTCATCTATACCCAACGAGTCGCGCAAGCCTCTACTATTTCGACGCTCTTGAGCGGCAGCGCGTATGGCCTGGCGGTCAGCGCGGGCGATGGCAGCGTCCAGTTTTCCAGTGGCCCCTTTGGCGAAGTTTCGACCATTTGCACGCCCTACCCGGCCAATCAGCATACGACCCTGGCTGGCCTGGCGCTTTTCCACGGTCTGTTGCATAGCAGCTCTATACAGGACAAGCTGACGTTCGTTCGTTCGGATGAAAACAGCTCGGTTGAGGCCAGTTCGACGATTGAACATCTGACGCTTGGTCCATCTCTGCTCAAGCCGCTGCTGGAGATTGACGGACTGCACGCGCTGGCGCGCAGCCGCGCGCACATCGGTAGCGCGATGAGTGATACCGGCTCATCGTCTTTCGGCTCAATCAAAATCGCCGGACTGCGCCTGCCGCTGTACGTCGCGCCCAATACGCGCCTGACGGTGCCGGGTCTGGGATCGCTGGTGCTGAATGAACAGATTGAGTTTCACACCAGCCCGGTGAACACGTATGCCGAGGTCAACATGGTCGATATCACGCTCGGCCTGGGCAATCTGCTGCGCCAGCCAGCGGGGACGCGCATTATCATCGGCCATAGCGTGAGCAGCGACACCATTGTTTCGGTCCTGGCGGCCATGCAGGGACACGCCTATGGTCTATCCGCCGAGCTGGGCGTGGGCAAACTGGCAAGGGTGAAGCTGGGTCCGCTGCCCTCCACGGAGATTGGTTGTCTGGGCGGCACCAATCAAGCCAGCGCGGTTGACCTCAGCATAGCGGGACTGATCGATAGCGGAATCGCCGACACCAGCACAACTGGCGTGGTTGACGAGGCGCACTCAAAAGTCGAGGTAATCAGCAAGGAGAGAATTGCCAATCTCAGCCTGCTGGGCGGACTGATCCGTGTGGACCTGCTGCAAGCCTACGCTCATGCGCTGTACCAGGGTAACACCCAGAAGGGCGAGGGCGGTTTTGCAGCGCTCCAGATCAGCATCGGCAAATTGCGCCTGCTACCGCACACTTACGCCCCCAACATGCGCGTCAATCTGCCCGGCCTGGGCTATGTGATGATTGATGAAATTGTGCCCAAAACGACCAGCATCGGCTATGCCATTAACGCGCTGGACATCCATGTCACCACGCGCAACAAATGGCATCTCGCGGTCGGCCTGCGCATTCTCGTTGGCCATGTTGACGCGGGCATCACCCTTTTCCATTAGCAGACCCCCTTCCTTGTGTGTGTGTTAAAAACGAGCCGGACATTTCAAACGAGATGTCCGGCTCGTTTTTAACACACACACAAGGAAGGGGGTTTGCTAATGGAAAAGGGTGATGCCCGCGTCAACATGGCCAACGAGAATACGCAGGCCGACCGCGAGGTGCCATTTATTGCGCGTGGTGACATGGATGTCCAGCGCGTTAAT
>DASZXF010000455.1:0-12051 GCA_035546055.1 Ktedonobacteraceae bacterium | reverse complement strand
TGGCCGGTTGGGCCGGGTCCAACCGGCCACCTCCTCCAACCCTTGCGCAGCGCCTGCGGCGCTGAGGAGTCCACCACGACCTTCCAACGGGATCTGATCTTTCTGAGGCGGCCCCAACCGCTGGTTGCGCCCCGCCTCATCCTTTCCCTTGAGGCGGAGAGGGGAAACGCGCCTTGCGGCGCTGGAAAAAGTGGGGGTGCTGATAAATTCATATACCTTGCAAGGTTCTGATATCTGGGATACCATAAACGCAGGTCATGACTGACATGAGCACTGCCTTGAAGGACGAAGCAAAACAGCGTCTCTGCGCCGCTGCTGGCTTTCTGGTTACAGACGAGCCTTGCTCAATGAAGAGGGGCGATCTGGCAAAAACGGGAGGTTTTGATGGAGAAGATTACGCTGCCATATGCCAGCGGTGATTATCAGTTTGGTGAGCTTTCTGTGCCGGAAGCGCAGGGGCCGCATGCGGTGGTGGTGTTGATTCATGGCGGCTACTGGCGAGCACGCTATGGTCTGGAACTGATGCGCGACCTGGCAGCGGATCTGGCGGAGCGCGGGATCGCGGCGTGGAATATCGAGTACCGGCGCGTGGGCAACGTCGGAGGCGGCTGGCCGGGCACGTTCCTGGATGTGGCCCGCGCGACTGACTATCTGCGCGAACTTGCCACGCCCTACAACCTGGACCCGGGCAAGGTAATCCCTATCGGGCATTCCGCCGGCGGACATCTGGCGCTCTGGCTGGCCGCGCGCTCGCGGCTGGATGCGCGGAGTCCCATCAGAGGAGCAGAGCAACCGCTGGCGCTGGCGGGCGCAATCAGCCTGGCCGGAGTTCTCGATCTGCACCTGGCCTATGAACTGCATCTGAGCAATGATGCCGTGGTCGAACTGCTCGGCGCCACGCCGCAGGAGGCACCCGAACGCTACGCGGCGGCCTCACCGGCTGCGCTGCTGCCACTGGGTGTACCGCAAGTGCTGATTCACGGCACCGCCGATGCTCATGTGCCTGTCCTGGTCAGCCAGCGCTATGCCGCCGCCGCGCGCGCAGCTGGAGATACGCTCAGCTATTTTGAGGAGGAGCAGGTGGATCACTTCGCTGTGATTGACGCGCACACGCCCGTCTGGGAGCTGACAGTGCGGGAGTTGCGGCGTCTGCTGACCTGAGCGAACTCACCCTATGCCGATTTTCCTGGCCAGCGCTGGCGCAAGCTGATAAACGCGCTCTTTGGGCAGAAACGCGCGGGCCTTTTCCTGCTGGCCATGCTGCAAGAGATGGTAGATTTTACGCGCCAGAGGCGTATAATCGCGGATATCGAGAGTCCAGTCGTTCACGTAGCGCTCAATGATCTGGCGGCTCAGACCAACCTGGATACTGTTGATAGCCAGAGATTTACCACGCAGACTTCTCTCCGGGTCCCACTGCACATGGACCACGGCGCGGGCAAATTGCTGCTCCCAATCCGCGTAATCGCGATACACCCGCGCGTCATACGCCGTAAGCACCGCCTGCGCCAGCGCTTCCTCCCAGCCCTGGCGCGTTATGCGCACCGCCAGAATCACCTCCTGACCGGACTTCAAGCCCCAGTTGCTGCGCTCCATCAGCCAGAGAAATGAGGGCTTGATCCAGGTCATGCGCTTCAACGAAAAGGGGGGAACGAAGCGCCGGTGTTGCAGAGCTGCCTGCCCGATAGCAACTCCATACGCCTGGTAGATGATAATGGAGTTGCTATCGTAATCAGCCCGAATTTCATTTTCTTTCATACAGAGATCAGGTGCCTGCTTTTACCGCGTACAGCCCGGTCTGGGAGACAAAGATGTTATAAGTCGCGCCGTCAGCGGTCTGGAAAACGGCATTGCCGTACTGCGCCTGGACAAAACCTGAATACCAGTTCGAGCCCTGAGTATGCTGGAAAAAGCCGTCATCGCCGCCATTCAGTTCGACAACGGTGTGCTTCGAGTTGCGCTCCAGGTTCGGATCGTCGAAACGGCCTTCCAGACGGGTCAATTTATAGCCGGAGTGCAGACCCACCACGTTCAGCCAGTCGGCGAACTTGATAATGTCGCCCTGCACCATCCATTCATTGCCCAGCACAAGGTACGTCTGCTCGGAAATGGTGCGGCCATTCTGATCTAAGAGGGTCAGGTCAACGCTCATCATGGGCACATTGGCATCAACAGGGTTGGCGACTTTGGTCGCCCTGACCTGAGCGACTTCGATATTGCCGGTCAGACCCAGATAGTTTTGCACCAGAAAAGTCATCCACAGGAGAGAAATGGCCACAAAAAGCAGCAGAATGCCGCCCAGGCCGTGCTGCCAGCGCAGATGCCGCCGGCGCGGTAAATGCCCATGCAGGCGGTAACGCTCTTTCTCTTCTTCGGTCCTGAGCTTATAGAGCTTCTCGCCGCGAATCAGGCTGTGCGCCGCGTATATAAACAGCAAAAAGCCACAAATGGCAACCAATAGCAGGATAATTTGTGGTACCCCGAACTGAAACGGGATGTTCATGGCCCCTCCTTGCCGCGCAAGCAACAATATACCCATCGGTCTGCTTCTCCACACATCCCACCTGAACCGCCTTCACCTTACACGAATGACGCAGCTTGAGAGTTTTGCGCGCCATTCCACTCACCATTATAAAATATAAAACGAGAAAATTCCTGTTTTTGACCCCTGGCTCACCCCTTTCCAACGGCTCAGGCCGGAGGTGTGATGGTCTGATGTGGTAGAATAAGAGTCATCTATGATCATACGATCAGCGCATCACCTTTTTACTTTTGGAGGCTCCCTTGGACCAGGAACAATTAACCACAATTGAAGATGTACAGAAGGCAATGTTTGCCCAGAGTTATATAGCCGATAGAAGTCTGGCGACGGCTGTGTTCCTGGCACTCAAGAGGCGCAAGCCTCTGCTGCTCGAAGGAGAACCGGGCGTGGGCAAGACTGAAATTGCCAAGGTGCTGGCGGCCCTGCTCGATACACGCTTGATTCGCCTGCAATGTTACGAGGGCATCGATATCAATACGGCGGTCTATGAGTGGAACTATACGCGCCAGATGTTGCATATCCGCCTGGCGGAAGCGCAGAAGGGCGCGCAGAATGCGGAGCTGAAGGAGATTTTTGGCCCGGACTTCCTGATTCAGCGCCCGTTGCTCCAGGCCATCGATGTCTCGAATACCAGGGCTCCTGTGCTGCTTATCGATGAGCTGGACCGCAGCGACGAGGAGTTTGAGGCGTATTTGCTGGAATTGCTCTCGGATTTCCAGATTACTATTCCTGAAATCGGCACGATTGCCGCCAAAGAGCCGCCGATTGTGATTATTACGTCCAATCGCACCCGCGAAATTCACGACGCGCTGCGCCGCCGCTGCCTCTACTACTGGATCGATTTCCCCACCCTGGAAAAAGAGTATTCAATCGTTATGGCGCGTATGCCGGAGGCGCCGGAGAGGCTGGCCAAACAGGTCTGCTCGTTTGTGCAGGAACTGCGCAGCACGGATCTCTTCAAAGCTCCGGGTGTGGCCGAGACGCTCGATTGGCTGAGTTCGCTGCTGGCGCTGGACCAGGTGGAACTGGTCGAGGGTTCGGTGCGCGAGACGCTGGGCGCGCTTTTGAAGTACCAGGACGATATCCTGAAGGTGGGCGGCAGTGATTTGAACAGGTTCCTGAAAAAAGCGCAGGGAGTATCGTAAGATGGACACGCCCGGCAATGGCGACTATCAGGCCGATCAGCCGTCTTCGTCTGAACTCCAACCCCATGAGATCGCGCGCGGCGAGCGCCTGCTGTACCGCCTGACCGAGTTTGGACGCATTCTCTGGGAGGTTGGCATCTATGTCGGACCCGGCAAGATGCTGGATCTGGCAGAAACCCTGAATTATGTCGATCTGACCAATAAAGAGGATTTCTACAATACGCTCAAGTGCAGTCTGCTGGCCAAACATGAGCAGGAGACGATCTTTGACCAGATGTTTCTCTACTACTGGTATATGCGGGATCGCAAAAACCAGCAGACCGGCGATGAGGCTCCGGGAGCCGCGCGGCGCGATGAGAAGCATATGCGCCTGCCTCCCTCGGAGCTGAAACGCCTGGCCGAGCATATGAACGCGCCCAATGAACAACACAATCTCAAATCCGAGATGCGCGAGAGCGAGCGCCGCCGCAAGGTGATTGAGCAGGACGCGCTGGAGCAGCAGGAGAACGACGAGGGCAATCCCCAGGGCACGGCTTACAGTGCGCTGGAGGCGCTGCGCAAGAAGGATTTCGAGAATTTCTCCTGGGATGAGGTGCAGGAAGCCAAGAAGCTGATGGCCGAGATGCGCTGGAAGCTGGGCATGCGCGAGACACGGCGCAAGGCGCCGATGCGCCATGGCTCCTCGCCCGATATGCGCCGCATTGTACGACGCAATCTGAAATACGGCGCTGAATTGCTGGAACTGGCCTGGCGCGAGAATCGTCTGAAGCCGCGTCCGCTGGTCATTATCTGCGATATCAGCGGCTCGATGAGCCTCTATTCGCGGCTGCTGCTGCATTTCATTCACACGATTTCCAACGGCCTGCTCAATGTGGAAGCCTTTGTCTTTGGCACACGCCTGACGCGTATCACCCGCCAGCTCAAGCGGCGCGATGTGGACGACGCGGTACGCGATGTCTCAAAATCTGTGCAGGACTGGTCGGGCGGGACGCGGATTGGCGATGCCCTGCACAATTTTAATCAGCACTGGTCGCGACGCGTGCTTGGACGGGGCGCGGTGGTGCTGATTATCAGCGATGGCTGGGATCGCGGGGACGCGGGCGTGCTCGATGTGGAGATGGACCGTCTGCAACATAGCTGCCATCGCCTGATCTGGCTCAATCCGCTGCTCGGCTCGCCCGACTACCGCCCGCTGACGGTGGGCATGAAGACGGCGCTTCCCTACATTGACAATTTCCTGCCAGCACATAATCTGGACAGCCTGATTAACCTGGGCAATCTGCTCAGCACTATCGGCGAAGAGCGGCCTGCGCGCAGTCCAGGCGCGCGTAAACGGGCTGTCGCTGCCTGGAGCAAGCCACGGGTATAACGCTGGTCAGACATGGTACGACAAACAGCATAGACTCGCGGAAAGGAGTTTTTTATGCGCGATATTCTACCTGACATCGAACGCTGGCGCTCGCATGGCGACAGCATCGCGGTGGCGACAGTCATCAGTATGCAGGGCTCGGCCCCGCGTCGTCCGGGCGCCAAGCTGGCCGTGAACCAGCACGGAGAACTGACCGGCTCGGTCAGCGGCGGCTGTGTTGAGCCGGCGGTCATCACTTCGGCCCTGGAAGTCATTGAAACGGGCAAACCCCAACTGCTCGAATTTGGCATCTCTGAAGAAGAGAATATCGAGCAGATCGGCCTGGCCTGCGGCGGCACCATTCGCGTCTTCGTCGAGCGGCTGGACTGGTGAAAAACAGGCCCGGGGTCAGGATCAGGACTTGCTGGCGCGCATCGAGGCCGCCAGCAGGCCATTGTAGTGAGGAGCAAACGTGATGGGTACGCATTACGAAGAGTTTAAAGAGCGTCTGCTACAGGAGCAGGGGACGGCCACCGCGACTGTGGTCCAGGGACCGGAGCACGTGGGCGCCAGGTTGCTGATTTTGCCCGACAAAAGCACACGCGGCAGCCTGGGCAATTCTGAACTGGAGCAGCAGGTAGTAACCGACGCCGAACGCGCCATCTGGAGCGGGACCGCGCAAACCCGCACATACAGTCTGGAGAGCAGCACAGGCGCGCAGAGCTATGAGGTCTTTATTGAAGGCTTTCCCCCTCCTCCCAGGCTGATTATCGTCGGGGCCGGGCACATCGCCATTCCTCTGACCACCTTCGCCAAAACCCTCAATTATCGCGTCGTCGTTGTCGATGCCCGCGCGGCCTTCGCCACGCGCGAGCGCTTCCCCCACGCCGATGAGCTGATTGTGGAATGGCCTGACACCTATCTGGAACGAGCCGACCTCAATCCTTCTACCGCCGTCGCGGTCCTGACCCACGATCCCAAATTCGACGAGCCAACCCTTAAAGTGGTGCTCCAGCACGAGGTCGCCTATGTCGGCGCCATCGGCAGCCGCAAAACCGGCCTTGAACGCAATGAGCGCCTGCTGCGCCAGGGCTTGAGCAGCGAACAGATCAGCCGCATTCACGGCCCCATCGGCCTCGACCTCGGCGGCAAATCTCCCGAAGAGATGGCCCTGGCCATCATGGCCGAAATCGTGGCCGTCCATTATGGCAAAAATACCATGCGAGGCTGAATATTCACAACGAGCCGGGACCGCCAAAAAACGCGTGTCTGGCGGACCTGGCTCGTTGTTCACGCTCAACCTCGCGTGACAGAGAAAAAATCCTCGTTGTCACCTACCTCACAGCAAGCTGAACGGAGATGGGATATAATGGTGTAGCATACGCGGTTATGCTCGTGTTTTTATGCACAAAAAGTCCTGTTTGCGCAACATGCCTGACCGCCTGGACGTAAAATAACTGGCCGAATTGAAAACGTGTAAAGGTTTCTTCTTTTTGCAATAGTAATCATATACTAAAGGATTTTTTTCATGAGCAATCAGTATCCTCCATCTGGCGATGAGCCAACTTTACCGGCGGGACCAGCGCCGTATTATAGCCAGCAGCGCAACCATCAGCCATATCAGTACCCGCCGTCCAGCGGACCCGGCCAGGCGCAGGGAAGCTATCCAATGCACCAGGGTCAGATGCCCGTCTATCAACCAACCACGCCCATTGAATATACCCCCCCGGCTCAGCGACAGATGCCGGGCGTTGAGTCGCCGCGTCGGCGCCCGCGCCGCAGGCGTGGCCGCACGATTGGCTGTCTGAGCACACTGGTGATCGTCCTTGTGCTCGCCATCCTGCTCTTTGTCACTGGACAAAAAGTGCTGGCCTTTGGCTCGGCCATCTCGACGCAGAGTCCCCTGACCACACAAACTGGCTACGTGGGCGGCAGCGAGCGCATCAATTTCCTGATTATGGGCTACGGTGGCTCCGGGCACGATGGGGCATACCTGACCGACTCGCTGGTGATCATCAGTCTGCTGCCACAGAGCCATCACACAACGCTGATCTCGATTCCGCGCGACCTGTGGGTGCAGAACCCCGCCGGGTCCGGCAACTATACCAAGCTCAACGCGGTCTACCCGGTGGCAGCCGGCAACACCAACAGCGATCCGGTCGCCGGCGGTAATGCCGTGGCACAAAAAATTTCGGTCATCACGGGCCTCCAGGTGAATTACTGGATGACCATCAATTTTAATGGCTTTAAGGACTTTATCGATGCGATTGGCGGCGTCGACGTAAATGTGCCGGACGGCTTCACCGCGAACTACCCGGCAAATGACGATCCCGCGATCAATCCCAACTGGATGAAGGTCAAATTCACTGCCGGTCAACAACACATGGATGGGGCGCGGGCCATCATCTACGCCCGTGCGCGCTACGTGATCGATAATCCCGCCGAGGGAACTGATTTCGCGCGCTCAGCCCGCCAGCAGTTGATTATGAAGGCCGCGCTGGCGAAGTTGAAAGCGTGGCAGACCTGGCCGCAACTCTTCAACGCCATGGACAAATTGAAGAATACCCTGTATTCTAATCTCTCACTGGCCGACCTGGCGCAGTTCGCGTTGAAGATGGATTTAAATGACGCGCATCGCGTAGGTCTGAGCACCTCAAATGTGCTGGGCAATGCGACGAGCAACGATGGGCAGTCTATTCTCCAGCCACTCAACGGGGACTGGAACCAGATTCCGCCATATATCAAGAAGCAATTGTATAACTGAGAATGAACTGAAGGGGGCTTGCTAGCCATGACACAGCGCAACGCGCGTCTGGTCGCTGGCGTTTATCAGGTGGGGCAGATCATTGCCGCTGCCCCACCGTTGATCAGCTACAGCGCCTATAATCGTAATACCAATGGGGTGGTCGGACTCCTGGTGATCGACTTATTGCCCTCTGTCGATCCCATCGCGGCCCGCCAGGCGCTCGCGCCGCTGGAGAGGCGGCGGCAGGTACAATCTCAGCACGTAATCAGCGTTTTTAATTGGGGCGTAGCCGAAAATAAAGTCTACATCGTCACCGATCCGCCGCGCGGCATTACCCTGCGCCAGTTGATGGATAGCGAGAATATCGGCCTGGCGCGGGCACTTGATCTGGCTACCCAGATCACGCGTGGCGCGGTGGCCCTGCAGGCCAGGGGCATCGCGGAGATAGACCTGCGCCCGGCCCTGATTACTGTGGACACTATCGGACTCGATGATCGCGCGCAGATCGACGATGTAGGTCTGCGCTTCCTTTATCGCCAGCTCGGATATATGGCGGGACAGAGTTCGCAGGATATCGGCTATCTTGACCCGCGCTACATGACGCCGGAACAATTCTTTCAGGGCTCCAGCGGCCCCGCCAGCGATGTCTATTTACTGGGGCTGCTGCTCTTTGAACTGGTGACGGGCCGTCCGCCTTTCGTCGGGCGCACTCCCGCCGAGACAGGTATGCTCCAGAGCAGCGGTCCTGTCCCGCAGATGAAGCAATTCAAGCATACCACGCCGCCCGCTCTCCAGACCATCGTCGAACGCGCGCTGGCGAAAGATCCAGCACAGCGCTATCCCCACGCCATGGCCCTGCTGTCCGCGCTGGAGTCTCTGCCGCGTCTGATCGCCGATGAGGATAGATCGCTGCCGCAAATCGACCTGCCGCGCCCGGCGAAAAGCGACGATCTCACGACAGAAATGGTCTCCGCGCAGCATGACAGACCCATCGAGTCCATCGATACTGTCATCATCAACAAACAGGCGCTACGCGTGCTGGATGAGAACAATCCGCTGGTACCCGAAAACGCCACGGTCTACGCCTACCTGGACCTGGAGCGCGAGGGGGAGCCAGTTCAGCGGATTCCCCTCAGAGAAAAATATGTCATCATCGGACGTATCGATCCCAAACGCGGCATCAAACCGGAAATCGATCTGACTCCTTTCGATCCAGACATCACCGTGTCGCGCCAGCACGCGCGCATCCGCTTCGAGCGTACCTTTTTCTACATTGAAGACCTTAAAAGCCGCAACAAAACCCGCCTGGGCGCACTGGTGCTCTCACCCCTCCAGCCCGAGTTGTTGCAACATGGAGATGTCATCTGGATTGGTTCGCTCAAATTGACGTTCAGAATACCCGGCCTGTCAACGCCTCCCGTACCGAAAAATCTTCCCTGAGCTGCAGCCAGGTCAGGCAATTTCCGCCTGGAGACGCTCCTCCAAGATGGAGAGAAAGTGCCGGGTAAACATATCCCAGGCCTGGCGCAGTTCGCGCTGCACATCGGGCGAAACCGGCTCAGGGGCTTCCAGGGTAGCGTGGACCATCGCGGCCAGCAATTCGGTGGCCTCCTCCGGCGAAGACTGTAGTTCCGGGGGAAGATACTGATCTATAGTCATGGTGCCAATCACCATCGTCGCATACATTTTGAGCTGCTGCTGGAGACTCTGATCTGTGCGCAGCGCGCCTTTCGAGCGGAAAAATTCGAGCAATTGCTGGCCCATCAGCAGCTTTTGCTGAGTCAACGACCCCAGATCCGCGCGGCCCTGCTGCAACAATTCCCCCAGAACGCTGACATCCTGCACAAAAAGCGCCCTGGCCAGAGGTCGGCTCATGATGACATAGATGGCGTGTTTGACCACACCGCTGAGATAGACGCCGCCAGGATCACTGTCGATGCGCTCAGTCATCGCCTTGATCGTCTCCACCGATTCGCGCAATAAGAGCGCGATAAAAAGATCCTCGCGTGTCTTCCAGTGGAGGTAGATTGTGCCCTTGGCCACCCCGGCCAGACGAGCGATATCATCCACAGCGGTCTTTTTGTAGCCCCAGCGCTGAATCAGCTCGGCAGCCGCGTCCAGAATGCGATGCGCGCGCTCCTGGCGTTTGGATAATTCCTCCCCCTCACTCCTCCTGCTTGCGCCGCGCGTACTGCTGTAACCAGGCACACTCTCCTCCTTTTCAGCTTGAATAAGTGGTGAATTTCCGTCAACTGGTCAACCTGTTTGCCATGATTGTAAAGGAGTGAGCGCGGAAAATCAAGCTTCCGCTTCATCTGCGTTGAGCAAGGCCCTGACCTTTTCCACCATGCGCAGGGGGTGAAACGGCTTGGTCAGGTGGAAAGCGCCGAGATCCTGGCTGATGCGCGCATAAATATCTTCGGAGTGAGCGGTCATGATAATTACCGGGATACGGCGCGTGAGCGGATCGGTACGCAGGTGATAAAAGATTTGATAGCCATCCTGCCCCGGCATCATCACATCCAGAAGAATGAGATCCGGCATGTATTGAGAAAGCAAGGCCTGTAACTGGGCACCATTACTGGCCGTCGCCACCTCAAAGCCATAATGTCTGAGCGCAAAGGGGATAATTTCCCGCATCTCTTTATCGTCGTCAACCACAACTATCTGCTTCGCCATAGGCAACTCCCGACATCCTATCTTCTCCACTGTTCGCTGCGATCATACAACGATTATCGATCCGCGTCAACTCAACACGCGCAAAGCTGGTTAAGAATCCGCGTGTTCTCTCTTTTTCTTGAGGATGTGCTTTACCTCGAAAGGCGCTGCCTTTCTATCCCTGCTCAAGACTGTGTAAAAGAGAGTTGATTTTACCGCGTGGACAACTGACCGCCCTGCAGGCTCTACACCTGCTTTCCGTGGATATATTCAAGTAGAGGCCAGCGATAATTTTTCCATTTGTATAAAGATTCCATGAAAACTACGCCAGAATGGAGATAAGCTCCCTTGACGCCCTTTCTTCCCGTTCGTTATAATAAAAGGTGTTTGCAATGTCGTAAAGGGGGACATTCTCATGCCTCAGACAAATGTCGGAGCGCTGCAAGAACTGCCTACATGGCAGGCGGTGCTTCAGAAAATTATTCAGTCACCCAAGGAGCGACAACGCCTGGCGAATGCGCTCGGTATCAACATTATTACGCTGAACCGCTGGGTTAAAGCAGATTCACATCCCCAGCGTTCCTACCTGTTACGCCTGGTGAAAGTTGTCCAGCCGGCCCACCGCTCAGAAATGCTCAATGCACTGGTGCGCGCGTACCCGGAGATGCAGGATAAGTTCACAGAAGAGATTGCCGAAACGGTACCCTCTTCTTTTTTTCGCCAGATTTTGAAGGACCGGGCTTCGATCATTGAAACCCTGCGCCCCTGGCAAATCAGCGGGACGGTCCTGAGCGAGGCGCTGAAAATGCTGGACCCACACCAGCTCGGCATGGCCGTTACCGCCGCGCTCTGTATGCCTCCAGTGGATGGCAAGATTCGCAGCCTGCGCGAACACGGCGGACGCGGCAATGCCCCCTGGAGTTCCGATCTGGAACAAAAAGCCGTCTTCCTCGGCCTCAATAGCCTGGCCGGACATGTGGTGATCTTCGGCAGAGCCGCCAGCGTGCCCGATGTACGTAAAGAACGGTACATTCCCGTTTTTGGCCATCCCGCCGATTGGGAGATTAGCGCCGGGGCCGCACCGATCTGGCTGCAAGGCAAGATCGCCGGTTGCCTGCTGGCCGCGAGCATACAGCCGGAGCATTTCAACCAGGAGCGCATGGATCTGCTGGTGACCTTCGCCAGCATCTTCTCGCTGGCGCTCAACACCGAGGATTTTTACGATCATCGCATGGTTCAGCTTCGCTATATGCCGCAACCACCGGAACAGCAGGATGTCCTCAAGACCTTCCGCCAGCGCGTCACCCGCCTGATGACTGAAACGGCGCAGCAGGGAATGCCGCTGAGCAATGCCGAAGCTGAAAAAAAAGCCTGGCAGGAAATCGAAGAAGAATTGCTGCACAGGGGACAGAGCGCCAGCGCCGAAGAGGCTTCCTGATCCCCTACAATAGCCAAGGCAATAGCTTGCCAGGCGGTAACTACTCAGGTGCCTGGTCTGTGTGCACACAGGCAGGCAGCATCGCCCATATGCCAGGAAGAGCGACGCCATGCGATGAAAAAACGCATTTCACATGTTTTTCATCTCAGGGCGACGCACTTCCTGGCATATGGG
>DASZXF010000454.1:0-5378 GCA_035546055.1 Ktedonobacteraceae bacterium | reverse complement strand
CTCTCTTTTTGGAAGGAAAGCACTTTTATTGCTCTTGCTGATAGGTCGCTTCCAGGTTAATTTCGATTTTCACATTCTCACCAACCATGACGCCGCCTGCTTCCAGGGCGACGTTCCAGCCCAGGCCGAAATCTTTGCGGTTAATGGTGGTGGTCGCGCTCAGGCCGGCGCGGCGATTTCCCCAGGGATCTTTGGCTACCTGCCCCGCGTAATCGGCGTTGAAAACAACCTCTCTGGTCACGCCATGCATGGTCAGATCGCCCAGCACGTTGTACTCGCTACCGCCCTTTTTCTCGATCTTCTTGCTTTTGAAGGCGATAACCGGATACTTCTCTGCGTCGAAGAAATCAGCAGAACGCAGGTGACCGTCGCGGCGCTCGTCGCGCGTGTCAACGCTGCTGGTGTCTGCTTCGGCCTCAACCCAGGAATTTTCGGGATGCTCCTCGTCGATCTCCAGCGAGCCCTTAAACACATTAAAGCTGCCGGTGACTTTGCTGACCATCATATGTTTTACGGTGAAGGTCACTTCTGAATGCGATGTGTCTATATTCCAGCTCATACCTATGATACTTTCCTTTCCACAATGCGCTACAAATATTTAGTAGCTTTCTTAACCATGGTTACTATATCACCCTTCACTTCCGTTTGTCAAGTGACTAATATTATCTTAGTTACAAACAGACTCAACAACGCTTTCTACCGGGAGTCTTGCGGCTCGATACGGCCATCCTCGCTCTTACTACGTTAAAAGCGAAGGATCTGGTACCCTCAGCGCGTTCCGGCATTCTGGCCCAGAGTTATGAACAGAACTGATGCTCTTTAACACATTAACCTGAAATGGGCATGTCGCCTTCTTTACCTGAATTACCATAAAAATATAGTAGGCCGCTAATATTCTTTCACCAAAAATATAAGGGATTTCATCATATTTTGCGGGGATTCATACGAAAAAAGCGGGGATTTCATTCCTCGATCAATGTGTTGAAGGACTGAAGCGAGGCCTGGTCTGGACAGGCGGCGGGCGCTGCTGGCTGGCATGGTATAATCTGTGTAAAAGCCAGGATCGGCACTTTAGAAAGCACGAGGGCAGCTCTATGTTTACGCTGAATGATATCTTAGTGGGGAATGCTGACCATTTTCGTCTCCAGACCAGTGTACAGGTCGATCCCAACCAGACGTTTCCAGAGGCCCATCACGACAGCCGCATGATTAAAAGCGGCGATTTATTTATTGCTCGTAAGGGTGAGGCAGTTGATGGGCATCGTTTTATAGCCAGCGCGGCGCGGGCAGGAGCGGGCGCGGCTCTCTGCGCTGAACCGGCCAGTGACGTACCGCCGGAATTTTTACAGATTGTGGTGCCTGATGTGCTCAAAGCCCTGCACGCTACGGCCCGCACGCGGGCGCAGCGCCAGGAGCAAACAATTTTTCTGGGCATCACCGGGAGCAACGGCAAAACCAGTACCAAGGACGCGGTGGCGACGGTATTGAGTCAGCAGGCGCCGACGTTGAAAACGTTTGCTTCGTATAATCATGAACTGGGCTATCCTCAGACGTTGCTGCGCCTGGAGCCGCAGTATAGATACGCGGTGCTGGAGATGGGGGCGCAATGGGTTGGCGAACTGCGCTGGCTCAGCGAGACGATTGCGCGCCCCGACTGGTCGCTGATTACGAATGTGGGCGCGGCTCACCTGGGCATCTTCGGCAGTCAGGAGCGCGTGGCCGAGGCCAAGAGTGAACTGGTTCAGGTTTTGCGCCCGGACGGCGTGGCGATGCTCAACTATGATGATCCCAATGTGCGCGTCATGGCCGAGAAGACAGCGGCCCGCGTGCTCTTTTACGGTCTGCATCCCCAGGCGCATATCTATGGCGATGAGATTATCGGCGATCCCCTGAGCGGACTGAGCTTTACTCTCAACTATCAGTACACGCAAAGGCGGGTTGAGTTGCATCTGCCGGGCCAGCATAGCTTGATGACCGCCCTGGCCGCCGCCGCTGGCGTGGCCGCCGAGATGCACATCGACACCATTTGCGCGGCCCTGGAAGAGTTGAGGCCACCGGCGGGACGCTGCGAGTTGAAAACCGGTCCCAATGGCTGCACGCTGATCGACGATACCTATAACGCGAACCGCCAATCCATTCTGGCCGTGCTGAATGCTATGAAGGACAGCGCATTGGGACGCCAGGGCCGGCGCTGGGTTGTGCTCGGCGATATCCTTGAACTGGGTGACTATGCCCGCGAGGAGCACCTGGCCAGCGGTAGAGCTGTGGCGGAAGTGGCGGACTATCTGGTGGCTTTCGGTGACCTGGCGCGTTTCTATGTTGAGGGCGCGCTTGAGGCCGGAATGAAGCCTGAAAAAACTTTTTATTTCAGTGCCAACGTCGAGAACGCCGCCGAGCTAGAGGCCGCCAAGCGGGCTGTCGCTGATCTGCTCGTCCATGAGCTGCACAGCGAAGATCTGCTGCTGCTGAAAGGCTCGCGCGGGATGCGCACCGAAACAATGATGAAAATGTGGTAGCTCCACAACTATACGGGGGAGAACAAGAAGCACATGACAGAAAAGCAACGGAAAATACGCGTGGGCCTGATCTACGGGGGACGCTCAGGTGAGCACGAGGTTTCACTGGCCTCCGCCAATTCGGTCAGCGCCAGCCTGGACAAGGAAAAATACGAGGTTGTGCCGCTGGCCATCACCAAAAGCGGCACCTGGCTGCTGGGCACTGAACCGGGCCAGCTAATCGCAGCCGCGCAACAGGCCGCCGAGACGGTTGAGGTCACGCCGCAGACGACCGCCGTTACCCTGACCGGCGATCCCAATGTGCGCGGCCTGATCCCCGTTCAAAGCAGTTCCGACCTGGGCAACCAGGGCGCCCTGGATGTGATTTTTCCCGTGATGCATGGGACATACGGCGAGGATGGCTCTCTTCAAGGCTTGCTGGACATGGCAAATATCCCCTACATCGGCTGCGGCGTGCTGGGAGCCGCGCTGGGTATGGACAAAGAAAAGATGAAGATGATTTTCCAGACAATCGGTCTGCCCATTGTGGAGTATCTTGTCTTTAAACGTAATGAGTGGGAACGAGCGCCGGAAAAGATTCTGGACAGAGTGGAGCAGCGCGTGGGCTATCCCAATTTTGTCAAACCCGCCAACCTCGGTTCGAGCGTCGGTATTAACAAAGCCCACGACCGCCAGGAACTGGAGCACGCTATCAAAGTTGCCGCCGAGTTTGACCGCAAAATTGTGGTTGAACATGGCATCAATTGCCGCGAATTCGAGTGCGCCGTGCTGGGTAATGATGAGCCGCTGGCCTCGGTGGTCGGCGAAATCGTCTCCAGCAACGAGTTTTACGACTATCGCGCCAAGTATATCGATGGTAAATCCCTGGCCATCATTCCCGCCGATAGCATTTCTCAGGAGACCGCTGAGGAGATTCGCCGCCTGGCCATCGTGGCCTTCTCCGCGCTCGACCTCAACGGCCTCGCCCGCGTTGACTTCTTTCAGGAAAAAGAGACAGGTAAAGTCTACATCAACGAGGTCAACACCATGCCCGGCTTTACCGAGATCAGTATGTATCCCAAACTCTGGGAGGCCAGCGGACTCCCCTACCCGCAGTTGCTTGATCGCCTGATCGAACTGGCCATCGAGCGCCACGAGGACCGCCAGCGCAACCGCACCAGCATGTAAACGAAGAACCGCCGCGAGTGGTGGCAGACGCATCTGCCACCACTCGTCTAGGAATTGCGATAGGTCGTCACATTCAGCTTTGCCAGTCCTTGAATTTGCAGGCTGATGGACTGCACGCCGATCTGTGGATTGCCGGTGGCGGGGTCGGTACCGCCACTCAGCACTTGCGTAGCCTGGGAAGACAGGGCGCTGCGCATGTTGAGCGCGCTTTGCTGAGTCAGTTGTTGATCGCTCATGGCGACCAGTTGCAGCGCATCAGATTGTACTTCTTCCAGCCAGCCCGCGACCGCGTTCAACTCCTGATTAATCTTGATCGCCAGCGTTTTCTGGTCGCTCATGACGCCGGGCGATTGGAGCAAGGCGCTCAGATGGTTGTCGATATGCGTCACGTAGCCGGGCAGATTGGGCGTCAGCGAGCAATCCATCAGCGGGATGGCGGCGACGGTCGGCAGGGTTTGATCATCGATGCGGTTATCGGCGCCGGGAGCCGCCTTCTGCGCGCTTTGCTGAATGCAGGATGGTCCATTCAGCACGAAGAGAATATCCATCAGCTTATGGCGCACATCGACGACGTTGGTATGGTCCTGCGCCTCCTGCGCCCATTTGGCCAGTTCTCGCACGTTATTCTGAAACCAGTAGTTCAATCCCCCCTGCAAATTGACTTTCGCCAGGTCGGGATCGCCCGACAGCAGATGGCGCAAGTGGCAGAGCACGCTCAACTGATTGGCCGACACGCCCGCGCAATCCTTAATAAACGTCCCCTGCGGCATCTCGGCATAATAACGCCAGTTCGCCTTGTCCAGCGATGGGCTGATCGGCGCGGGACTGGCGGCCTCTTCCGTAACCAGAAAACGGCTGAACTGTCCGACGAGATTATGATGCTGCGGATCGGTGTATGAGAGCGTGGCCGTGCCGTTGTTCACCCGCAATACACCCAGCGCGCGAGCACTGACCTCCGCCTGTACCGCGTCCGGCAGCAACCAGGCATAATATGCTTTGCCAGCCGCCGGAGCCGCGATAGCGTGCAGGTTCACCTGAAACTCGTCGTTCAGCCCCAGGTTTTGCGCGCCATCGCCATTGCTGGTACTGATAAAGAAGACCTGCCCCACCGAGGTAGCGGCGGGCGTCTGGCCTGAGCGGGAGAACTGGTAGAAGGCCAGGCCCGAACCGATCAGCACAACCAGCAGGGCAGCGCTCAAGACAATCAGCCACGTCCGCCGTTTGCTCCTGGCTCCGGGCGGCGGCTGAAGCGGAGGCGCAGGTGCCTGGATAAAGGCGGACGGTTCCGACCGCGCCGCCTCCCGGACTGGCGTGGCGACAGCGGGCACAGGCAGATCTGGCTGATCCTGCAAATCCGCCGGAATCAGCGTCGGCAGTTCCTCCGCTGGAATCAGGGGAAACCCCTCGGGCAGAGGCGAAGGCGGATTGGTGATCGGTGGAAGCGGCGTGCGAGGATTTGCCACCGGCGGCGGTGTCGCAGGTCCAGCCACCGGCGGCGGTGTCGCCTGGCGGCGATCCGCTACCTCCGTCGGCAGTTCATCGATCTGCGTACCAGTATCAGTAGATAACATGCGAATATCGGGCGAAGAAATAGGCAGAGAGCGCCGATCTGGCAGGGTCAAACCCAGCGCTACCGCCAGAGCCTCCATCAGAGCCATCGCGCTGGGATAGCGATCCTCTGGCTTTTTCGCCAGG
>DASZXF010000453.1:0-6451 GCA_035546055.1 Ktedonobacteraceae bacterium | reverse complement strand
AAAGAGAGCCGCCGCGGCGAACTGGAAGGCATGAGCGGTTACATGCGCGGGTCTTGCCTTCGCTATGCCTTCACAGTGCTGTGTGGAATTTGTATACAATATATTCTTTGGCGAAATAGCGTAGTTCTGTCCATGCCTTTTTTCCTGCTTGACCACCGTGGCAACTAATGATAATCTGTAGGGGATGAAAAGGGCACGTTTATCAGCCAGGTGTACGCGTCGGAGCTGCCTGTCTACTCTGAATGAGCCGGGTCGTGCCATGCCAGTGCTGGCAACTTTCCGTTGGCGTCGCTTGCTGCTGTCAGGGAAAACGTGACCTTTTTCGCGCGATGTTTCACGTGAAACATCGCGGTATGTCGCCCTGAGATGGGCGCACATTTTTCCACCGACCGAGCGCAAGCATTGAATCAGGAAGTGCAGACCTCTTTATTCCGCCTGGCAGAGAAGGAACTCCTCGCTGATCGAGCATTTTGCTGACAAGCCGGCCACTGGCTTGATCCGAGAGAAGTCGCGGCAAGTGTGCTCTCTGTTCCCGCAGGCGCGAGAGGAGAGGGAACTCCTGAAAATCATAAGTTCGTAGAAGGAGAAACTGTTTCTATGGCTACTCGCGTAGGTATTAATGGCTTCGGGCGCATCGGACGCCAGTCGATGAAGGCGATCCTGGAGCGCCATGCCGGTGAGTTGGAAGTGGTGGCAATCAACGACCTGACCGATACCAAAACCAATGCCCACCTCTTGAAGTATGACTCCACGTATGGCCGCTTCCCCGGCGAGGTTGAGGCCACTCCCGATTCGCTGATCGTCAATGGACATCAAATCAAGGTGCTGGCTCAGCGTGATCCCGCGCAGATTCCCTGGGGCGACCTGGGCGCGGAGATTGTCATTGAGTCGACTGGCTTTTTCACCGATGCGGAGAAGGCCGCCGCTCATCTGCACGATACGGTGAAGAAGGTGATCATTTCGGCTCCGGCCAAGGGCGAGGATCTGACGATTGTGCTGGGCGTGAACGACAATGTGTACGATCCAAGCAAGCACAACATTATTTCCAACGCTTCGTGTACGACGAACTGTCTGGCTCCCGCCGCGAAGGTGCTCAACGACGCTTTCGGCATTGAGCGCGGTCTGATGAATACGATCCACTCGTATACCAACGACCAGCGCATTCAGGACCAGTTGCACAGCGATCTGCGCCGCGCGCGTGCCGCCGCTGTGAACATCATTCCGACCACGACGGGCGCGGCGAAGGCGGTGGCTCTGGTGATCCCGGAGCTGAAAGGCCGCTTCGACGGTATGTCCCTGCGCGTGCCCAGCCTGACGGTTTCAATCGTCGATTTCGTGGCGACGGTGCGCAAGGAGACGAACAAGGAAGAGGTGAACGAGGCCTTCAAGGCTGCCGCTGCCGGTTCCCTGAAAGGCATCCTCGGCTTCACCGATGAGCCGCTGGTCTCTTCGGACTTCCGGGGCGATACCCGCTCGTCGATCATCGATGGTCTGACCACTCAGGTGCTCGGCGGCAATATGGTCAAGGTGGTGGCCTGGTACGATAATGAATGGGGCTACTCCTGCCGCGTGTCCGATCTCGCCGCGTTCCTGGCGAAAAAAGGTCTCTAATTCGCGCGACCTGACTTCATTCAGAGCAAGCGATTGACGAACCCTTGCGCGCGTCGGAGCCCTGCGCAACGTTCAACGGGCGCGGGGCTTCGGTGCGCGCAAGGGTTCGTCGCGTATGATGCCTGGATACATGGACCGCTTCACCAGTTAACTGACTGGCGCCGCCGATGTTTCACGTGAAACATTCCAACGGCTGTATCCTGATGCGCTCTGCCAGACAGCCAGATGGCTTTGCTCTGGAAAGGGATAGATGAAGAGACCGGGCAGGTCAAGCGTTTTTGCATGAGGAGATGAGATGAACAAACAAACGATCCGCGATACGGATGTTTCGGGTAAGCGGGTGCTGGTACGGGTGGACTTTAATGTGCCCCTGGACGCCGAGCGGCGCATTACCGATGACACGCGCATCCGGGCCGCGTTGCCCACCATTCAATATCTGCTGCAACACGGCGCGGCAGTGATTTTGATGTCCCACCTGGGCCGACCGGATGGCCAGGCGGTGGAAAAACTGCGCCTGGCTCCTGTGGCTCGGCGCCTGGGCGAACTGCTGGGCCAGCCGGTGACGATGGCACCGGATTCGATTGGTCCAGAGGTGACGGCGCTGGCCGAGGGACTCCAGCCGGGCCAGGTGTTGCTGCTGGAAAATCTGCGCTTCCACAAGGCGGAGGAGAAGAATAATCCCGAATTCGCCGGGCAACTGGCCGCGCTGGGTGAACTCTATGTCAATGATGCCTTTGGAACCGCTCACCGCGCCCACGCTTCGACCGAGGGGGTGACGCATTACCTGCCCGGCGTGGCGGGTTTCCTGGTGGAGAAAGAGATTAACTTTCTGGGTTCCGCGCTGGAAAATCCCCGACGGCCCTTCGCGGCGATTGTCGGGGGCGCCAAGGTGTCGGACAAAATCACTGTGCTGGAGCGCCTGATCAGCATGGTCGATGCGCTGCTGATCGGCGGCGGCATGGCCAACACATTCCTGAAGGCCGAAGGGTACGAAATCGGCGACTCGCTCTTTGAAGAGAGCAAGCTGGAGATTGCGCGCGACCTGATCGCCAAGGCGCGGGCGCGTGGCATCCAGTTCCTTTTGCCAACCGATGTGGTCATCGCTGATCGCTTTGCCGCCGACGCGGAGCACAAAGTCGTGGCCGGCAATCAGGTCACGCCGGGCTGGCGCATTCTGGATATTGGTCCGGCCACGGTTGAGACCTTCCGCCAGGCTTTGAGCAACGCGCAGACGATCATCTGGAATGGTCCGATGGGCGTGGCGGAAATGCCCGCGTTCGCGCAGGGCACCGAGGCCATGGTCGGCATTCTGGCTCAGCGTACAGCCGAAGGCGCGATCACCATTATCGGCGGGGGCGACTCGGCTGCCACGGTCGAACAGGCCGGCGCGGCTGACAAGATGACCCATGTCTCTACCGGCGGGGGCGCTTCTCTGGAGTTTCTGGAAGGCCGCGTCCTGCCCGGCGTTGCTGCTTTACAGGATAAAAAGTAATGGCTGTACCGGTACGCGATGCAATCATCGCAGGCAACTGGAAGATGAACTACGGTCCCCGGCGGGCCGCCGAGTTCACCTATGAGATCGTTTCCGAACTGGGAATGATGCTGAACCGCTATCCCTACATCCAGTCGATCCTCTGCCCGCCGTCGATTTCGCTGATGGCGGTACGCGAGGTGCTGGACGCGCATCTCTTCCGCCGCCTGGAACTGGGCGCGCAGAATATGTACTACGAGGACAAGGGCGCCTTTACCGGCGAAATCTCTCCCTCGATGGTGCGCGAACTGTGTACGACGGTGATCCTGGGGCACTCGGAGCGCCGTGGCTATTTCGGCGAAACCGATGAGATTGTCAACAAGAAAACCCTGGCGGCCTTCAAAAACGAACTGCGCCCGATTGTCTGCGTGGGCGAGAACCTTGAGCAGTACGAGGCGGGTCAGACCGAGGCGGTCATTCGCACTCAGGTGGCGCACAGCCTGGCCGGCATCTCCGCCGACGACGCCTCCAAACTGGTCATTGCCTATGAGCCGATCTGGGCCATTGGCACCGGTAAGGCCGCGACCGCCGAAGGCGCCGGCCAGGTCGTCCATCTGATCCGCGAACTCTACCAGGAGATGTACGGCGAAAAGGCCGCGCGCGACCTGCGTATCCTCTACGGCGGCAGCGTGACTTCCGCCAACACGGCGGAGTTTATCGCCCATCCCGATATCGACGGCGCGCTCGTCGGCGGAGCCAGCCTCAAAGCGGACTTCCTGGAGATCGTGCGCAAGACTATCGAGACGATGCAAAAGCAACAGTAAGACGGTAACAGTCGAACTGTAACTATGCCCCTGGCGAGGTGAAAGAGCTGGCTGTACCCTGAACCGCCCTCTCTCTCCTCGCTCAACCCTCTCTCACTAACCAGCCTGCCAGGACGCCCCTTGCTCCAACCTGGCAACTTTGCCATTTTCTCACTCACCCGGGCCAATGTTTCACGTGAAACATCGACAGGCCAATGTTTCACGTGAAACATTGATTCCTGCCAGCTTACCAATACCAGTGCAGCACCGGAGAGCCTGCGAAGAAGTGCCAGATTCCATTCACGGGAGGACGATAGCGTTTCCCTGTCCCATTTTTCCTGTTTCTGTGTTTATACTGGTGGACATACCCTGTCTATCCATCATGATGAAATGGGCCGTTCAATGCGCATGAACGAATAGGAAAATGGATTATGCAAGATCTTTCAATCAGCAACAGGCGACAGGCTGACGGAGAAGAGACTGCGCCGGAGGAGGCTGAGGTGGCGAGGATGACGGAGGAGGCCGGCTGGATAGGGGCGGCACAGGTCGATCCCGTGGCTTTTGAACCGCTGTATATGCGCTACCGCGAACGCGTGTATCGCTATGTGCGGACGCGCCTGGACAGCGATGAGGACGCGGCGGACCTGACGCAGCAGGTTTTTCTCCAGGCCATGGCTGCTCTGCCGAGGTATCGACCCCAGGGCGTTCCCTTCGCGGTCTGGCTCTTTCGCATTGCTCGCCATACGGCTATCAATCGGGCTACGCGGGATGCGGGACCGGCGCTGTCGTGGGACCAGTTGCCGGAAACGCTGCATCCCCTGGCCGGCGAGGGACCGGAGGAACTGGCGGTGAGAAGCGAGGCGCTGGAACATTTGCGAGCGCTGCTGAGCGAACTGGAGCCGGCGCAGCGCGAGTTGCTGGCCCTGCGCTTCGCCGGCGGGCTGACGGCCCCGCAAATTGCCGAACTGGTGGGCAAGAAGCCGGAGGCGGTGAGAAAACAGATCTATCGTTTATTACAGTCCTTCAAGGAGCATTTGCAGTCATGAATACCCCGGAAGAGATTTTTGCAGAAGACCTGACGAGCTATGAGCGCCGACTGGAGGAACTGTATAGCGACGGCGCGGTTCCAGCAAGCGTAAGCTGGGAGGATCTGCGCGCGCGCTTTGCCAGGGCTTCGCTGCCTGGACCGGGTAGCCTGACTATCCGCCTGGCGCAGGATCAGTTGCTCAAGGAGCGCTATCGCATTCTTGGCCAGGTCGGGCGCGGCGGCTTTGCCTCGGTGTACAAGGCCGAAGATGCGCATTACGGCAATCGCCTGGTGGCGCTGAAGGAGATGAGTCAGAACGGCGTCAGTCCAGAGGAACTGGCCGAGGATGTCGAGGCTTTCCAGCGTGAGGCGCATCTGCTGGCGGGCTTGCAACATCCCCATCTACCGCGCATTTACGACCATTTCGAGTCTGAAGGGCGCTGGTATCTGGTGATGGACTTTATCGAGGGCGAGACGCTGGAGAACTATCTGCGCGGACAGGAGCGCCAGCGGCTGCCTCTCAAGCAGGCGCTGGAGATCGGTCTACAGATCTGCTCGGTGCTGGATTATCTGCATACCCGCCACCCGCAGGTCATCTTCCGCGACCTCAAGCCGGCCAATGTCATGCGCACTGGCGCGGGACATCTCTACCTGATCGATTTCGGCATTGCGCGCCATTTCAAGCCGGGCCAGATCAGGGACACCATGCCCTTTGGTTCGCCGGGTTACGCGGCGCCGGAGCAGTATGGCAAGACACAGAGTACGCCCCAGAGCGATATCTACAGCCTGGGTGTGCTGCTGCACCAGATGCTCAGCGGACACGATCCAGCCGAGAAGCCTTTTGTGCTGCCAGCGCTGGAAATAGATGCCGCGCCTGTTCAGGAGGAACTGGCCGGGTTGATCGCGCGTATGACCAGTCTGGACGCCGCGCTACGTCCCCGCAGCATCGCCGAGGTGCAGACCACTCTGCGCCGACTGGTCGCGGGCGAGCGGGCGCCGCGCCGCGCCCTGGAGCCGGCCCGCCTGGAACGCCGACGTACAAAGGTGGCCGCGAGCGAGCAAAGCGCCGAAGATCAAGGTCAGCAGGAGCGCCAGGTTCATGAGCGGCCCGCGCAGGAGGGTCTGAGCGAAGGACGGCGCCTGCCCACACGGCGAACCACGCGACGGGCCTTTGTCGGTGTCAGCCTCGCGGCTGCGCTGGTGGGAGCCGGCTGGCTGGGGGCGAATCTCAGCGGCCACGGGTTTCAGGGCGTATTGCCAGGCACAGGCAAAGCGCAGACTCCTGTCTTTGAGCCAGAGCCAGAACTGGTTTACACGGGTCACCAGGGGCGACCGGTTATGAAGGCTATATGGTCGCCCCATGATAATATGATCGCCTCGCGTGACTCACTCCTGGACCTGCAAATCTGGGACGCAGGCTCAGGCGCGAAAAAGGGCGAAGGACTGGGCATCTATGCATCTGGCTTTGCCTGGACGCCTGACGGCAAAGGCCTGGAAGTGCTCTGGGGAAGTAACACGCCAGGCGGTCTCTATTATAAC
>DASZXF010000452.1:0-10543 GCA_035546055.1 Ktedonobacteraceae bacterium | reverse complement strand
AGGTATCACCGGGGATGATCGCGCTTCAGGCTCGTCCTTTGCCCCGGCTTTGACGGTGTGCTCACTGACTTCGGCCATGCTCAGCGTTTCGATGGAGACAACAGCCAGTTCGTGCGCAGGAGCTTCCGCCGGGCTGGCCTGAATGAAGGTTGGTGTCAACGAGGGCGTGCTGATCGCGGGAACTGGCGCGGCAGGCTGGCAGAACTGCTGGAGCGATCCCTGGGCCGCGTATTTCATGACCAGGTAGGGGCGACCATCCTCAATCATGCCCACGCGCAAAACAGGCAAGATATTCGGATGATCCAGCGCCGCAATCGTATTGACCTCGCGGGCGAACATCTCGGCGGACTCGCCATCAACCACGCGTTCAATAGCCATGACTTTAATGGCCACTCGCCGGCTCAAGGGCGGCAGTTGCTCCGCCTCGTAGACATCCCCAAAAGCTCCAGAGCCGATCCAGCGAATGATGCGGCAATCGCCCAGCACGGCGCCCTCCAGTAAATATTTACAATACTGGCAGGCAACCTGTCCCTCCTCCGCTTCTCCCACCTCAGTCGGAGCCACCATAGAGAGAGCAACAGTTTTTCCTGATGGCACAGGTCGGGCCGGTGAGCCACGATTCTCATGTGCTTTTTTCGGATTTAAGCAGCGTAGCATAAATAAAATAAGCAATAGCATGCTTCCGTTTCAGGGAAAGCACGGTCCTTTATATTCGTTTCGTACAGAAAAAGGTGCGAATTGTCCCATTAGCGCGATCTAGATTATATGCTCTGGCTAGCATAGCAGAAAAAAACCAGCGGAAATGTGAACTAATTCACAAACAGCTCTACCTTTCACTAATATATACGCCTGGCCCGAGCGATTTATAACACAATACGCTTAACTCCTTGCCGGAAGGGGGAGTCCCTGGCGTACTGCCTGGGCGGCCTGGCGATCTCGCCGGGCTTCCAATTTCATCAGCGGAAAAGGCCGATGAAATTGCTGGCTATACGCGCCGGCTTTTTCTTCCGCCAGCACCGCCCGCCGCTCGTATGCATGGGCCAGCGTCTCGCGGCTATCCACCTCGCTCTGCGCGCCCAGCAGGAGAAAAGCCAGGGTAAAGTCAGGTTTGCCCAGTTCGGCGTATGCCCTGGCCGACGCAAAGGCTTCCGCCCCCTGTTCTATTTGTTGCCGCGCCTGCTCAGTAAAAACAGGATGAAGCTCGGACGCGTATAACTGTTCAATGGTATCGGACACAGATCTGTTCCTCGATTACTTTGTCTTGCTGGTCTAACATCTGCTAGATAGGATATCACGTTCGGCCCCAAACGGGTATAGAAAAACGCCGAAGTCCTGTTCTTGCAAGAGATCAAAGCATAGGAAGAGAGGATGGATAGTTTGTGTAACATCAAAAATTAATTTATCTCGCCTGAGAAGCAATTCCATAGCAAGCATACTGTATTTCTTTTAGTGCTCTTGTGTAAGATAAAAGCTCTTTATGTGGTACAATTAAAAAAGATACATTTTACGGCGATTGTGTGCATAAATGTACACGTTTTTCTTATTGTCTTGACGTTTGAAGGTATCTAAGGCATAATAGTCTCGCAGAGAGAGCATGAAGAAGTTTTCATTGAACACCAGGCGAGATCATTTTTGCTTATGAAGAACGAAACCGAGCGTATGACACAACCAGAAGATATGTATGAGGTTATTGTGGTGGGCGCGGGCCACGCGGGCTGTGAGGCTGCGCTGGCCAGTGCGCGCATGGGGCGCAAGACGCTGCTTCTCACCATGAATCTGGATAGTGTGGCTCTGATGCCCTGCAATCCATCGATGGGCGGACCCGCCAAGGGGCATTTGATCCGCGAGATTGATGCTCTGGGCGGCGAGGTCGGGCGTAACACTGACCGCACCTTTATTCAAATTCGCTTGCTCAACACCAGCAAAGGGCCGGCGGTGCAGGCTTTGCGCGCTCAATGTGATAAACAGGCGTATCGTCTGGCGATGAAATTTGTACTGGAGGGTCAGCCGGGCCTGGATTTGAAGCAGGCGACGATTACCGGTCTGTTGAGTCGGACGGGTGAGGATGGTCGCCCGGTGGTGGTGGGGGTGCAGACCAGCACCGGCAGGCGCTATGAGGCCAGGGCGATTGTCATGACGACCGGGACGTTTCTCAATGGCCGCCTGGTGGTGGGTGATACCACGCAGCCGGGTGGACGAGCCGGCGAGGGACCATCGCTGGGCGTGACCACTTCGCTGGGGGAGCTTGGGTTGCGGACCCGGCGCTTTAAAACCGGCACGCCTCCTCGCATCGATGCGCGCAGCGTGGACTTTAGTCTGACCATTCCGCAGCCCGGCAGCCGCGTGCCGCTTTTCTTTTCAGCCGATTGCACCGCTCGCGAGGATGTGCAGTTGCCTGGCGCGCGTCCTAATCCGCTCTATCCAGTGACGGATGAGGATCTGCACGGCTGGCGGCCTCAACTGCCCTGTTATCTGGTACACACCAATGAGCGAACACACCAGACTATTCGGGATAATCTGCATCGCTCGCCCCTCTATACCGGGGTGATCGAAGGCATTGGTCCGCGCTACTGTCCGTCGATTGAAGACAAGATAGTGCGCTTCGCTGACAAGGAGCGGCATCAGATTTTTCTGGAGCCAGAGGGCTGGCGCACGGGCGAGATCTATGTGCAGGGCATGAATACCAGTCTGCCGGAGGATGTGCAGCTGGCGATGTTGCGCAGTATTCCCGCCCTGGCGCGCGCTGAAATGGTGCGTGTTGGCTACGCAGTCGAGTACGATTATGTCCCATCGGATCAGCTTTTCGCCAGTATGCAGACAAAGGCGGTGGCGGGTCTATTCCTGGCGGGCCAGATCAACGGCACATCCGGCTATGAAGAGGCAGCGGCCCAGGGTATTATGGCCGGCATCAACGCCGCGCTTCACGTGCGCGGCGAGGAGGCGTTTGTGCTTGGACGCCACGAGGCCTATATCGGGGTACTGATCGACGATCTGGTGACGCGTTCGCTCAGTGAGCCGTATCGTCTGCACACATCGCAGGCCGAGTATCGTCTGCTGTTGCGACCCGACAGCGCGGATCTGCGCCTCAGCGATTACGCGTATAAGTTTGGTCTGATCGACGATGCGCGTTACGCTGAAGTGGTGCGGAAGCGTGAGCGCATTCAGCAAGCTCTGACTCAGCTTGATCGCGTCTTCTTTACCTCCTCGCGTGTCACCGAAGCGCGAGCGCAGGAGCTGGGTATTGCCCCGCTTGGACAGATGATGTCCGCGCGTGAGTTGTTGCGCCGGCCTGCTGTCAATTATCAGCAGGTTGAGCAACTCGCCCAGGGAGCGCAGCGGAGTGGCGAGACGCGCACGAACCCGGATGGTGCCCGGTCTGCCGAGGTCGAACCGGAGGCATCCGAGCAGGAGCAGATGGCGACCATGCTCCCCTCATTGTCGCCAGAGGTGGCGGAAGAGGTGGAGTTGCAGGTAAAATACGAAAACTATGTACGGAAGCAGGAGCAGCAGGTGCATCGGAGCAGGCGCCTGGAGGAACATCGTATTCCTGAAACGCTTGATTACGCGGTGATTCCTCATCTGCGCAATCAGGCTCGCCAGAAGCTCGCGCATCACCGTCCGCGCACGCTTGGCCAGGCCTCGCGCGTGGAGGGGGTTTCTCCTGCTGATCTGGCGATCTTGATGGTCTATCTAGAAAAAATGCGTGCGAGCACGCGTGCTTCGGTGTGACGCTCGCTAGCAGACGTTGTGGCCTGAGAAAACGGGAGCGCGACAGTCTCGATACATCCCGCCGGACGGGCTTTCCCCCCATGTTCCGCCCGGCAACACTGGCAAGTGTTTTTAGGCGAATAACATGAAATTAGCTCGATGAGGGGAAAGACTGTGTACATTCTTGTCGTTGACGATGACCGTTTCGCGAATGCCCTGGTTCAATTTGTCCTCTCTAAAGAGGGATACGAGGTAGAAACGACCGATAATCCGCGCGGCGCGATGCAAATGATCCAGCGGCGTGAGCCGGATTTGCTTCTCCTCGATGTGACCATGCCCTATCTTGATGGGTTTCAGTTTTCGGAGAAACTGCGCTCCGAAGGCTATGAAACCCCGCTTATTTTTATGACGGCGATGGATGCCCTGGAATCCCGCCTGCATGGTTTCCGCATCGGGGCCGATGATTACATCTGTAAACCGTATAATCATCAAGAGTTAGTGGCACGCGTGCAGGCGGTTTTGCGCCGCATGAAGAGGCAGGGCTCACCCGGCAATCATAGCGTGCGGGCCGGCCAGGTGGAGCTTTTTCCGGCGGAATTAAAGGTAGTACTGCCCGGTCGCGGCCCAATCGACCTGACCCATACCGAAATGCAGGTGCTGCGCGTGCTGATGGCCTCGGCGAATCAGGCAGTTGATCGCAACCAGTTGCTCAGTGTGGTCTGGCATGATGATGGGAATAGTAGTAATATTGTGGATGTCTATATTGGTCGTTTGCGCCGCAAACTGGAGGAGGATTATGAGCATCCACAGTATATTCTCTCGGTACGGGGGATTGGTTACAAATTTGTCGCGAAATAGGGGCATGCTGTGAGTAAACGTGTCAGACGCTTGTCCCAGGCAAGCGAGATTCAGGCTGGTGAAGAGAACGGACAGGAGAGTAGCGTCTTCGAGGAGCATACGCCAGCCGCTCTGCGCCATCACAGCGATGAGCACCCCCACGAAAATGCGTTTCCTATCGTATCACCGGCGCAGGCGGAAGACGAGGATAATCCTGCCGAGGCCGCATCTGGAGCGGAGCCGGTTGCCGCATCCTGGCAGCGTGATTTGAGCTACTGGGAGGACTATTTTGCGCACACACCTTCAATGGTCGTGGCCGTGGATGAGCAATTGCGCATCTACGACCTGAATCCTTCCGCGACGACCAGATTACAGCTTTCCCCTGCAGAGGCCCGGGGCTTGCCCTGCAAAGATATCCTGATGTGCCGCAACATGAACGGCACTCCTCTGTGTGGTACGTCGAACTGTCCCCTGACGCGCGTGGCGCAGACCGGCGAGGCCGTTGCTTCTACCGAACTCTTTCTCGGTCCTCCGCCTGCCTGCTCTGGGGAATATGGCGTCAACGTTGTCCCGGCGCGTGTCAATGCCCATGCTGGCGCGGTCTTTGTGGCCCGCAGCCTCTCGCGTATGCGCGTGGCCAATCAGGTGCGCGCGAACTTCGTCTCCATGGTCTCCCACGAACTGCGCACCCCGCTCAATTCGGTGCATGGCTTTATTGATCTGCTGATGCAGGGGCATATGGGCGCGCTGACGGATGAGCAGCACCTTTACCTGGGCTATGCCCAGGAGGGAGTACAGCAGCTCATGACCATTGTCGAAGATATTCTCTTTATGACGCGCTCGGACTCCGGGCAGTTTGAGATCAGGCCGCAAAAGACCAATTCGCGGGTGCTGGCCAAACAGGTTGTGACGAGTCTGAAAATGCAGGCCAGGAAGGCGGCGGTGATTCTCGACAAGGATATCCCCGAAACCGCGCCTCTGCTGTACGCCGATCCCCAGCGTATGCAGCAGGTTTTGAATAACCTGGTCGCCAACGCCATCAAATTTACCCCTCCTCACGGCACAGTGACCATTCGGGTGAGTGCTCATCCCACCCGGGCCGACAGGGTACTCTTCGCGGTAATCGATACCGGCGATGGGATTCCGCCGGAGGACCAGCCTCATATCTTTGAGCGCTTTTATCAGTCAAACCACGCTATGCAGTCCAAAATGGGCGGCTACGGCCTGGGCCTCTCGATTGCACGTTTGATTGTCGAGCAACATGGCGGCGAAATCTGGTTTGAGAGCGCCCCCCAGCAGGGAACCACCTTTTACTTCACCGCGCCCCTGTGGACCGGGCAGGACGAGGGCAGCGTGTAGCGCCCTGGCCTTCTCACCGAGGGCAAAGCAGCCTTTCTCTGGCTATTCTGACGCCTCACCGATGGTTTCGCGCCAATCGTTGTCCTTGGAGAGCTTATCAGCCTGGCGCGTGGTTTCAGGCAGACGATAGCCGCCTCCGCAGGCCAGCACATATTTGATGCTGCTGTCCAGGCTGATTTTGTGCCCCTGCGAAATGTACATGGGTTTGACCTTCGCGCGCGTGCGCAGGGCCGCCCCGATGACCTCGTGTTTGTAAAACAGCGGCTCCCAATCGCCCACTTTTTCCCCCACAGGCTCATGTGAACCTATCAGGATGGACTTGGCGCAGCCGATGGTCGGGGTGTCGATCAGCAGGCCAAGATGGGTCGCGATGCCCAGGCGACGAGGATGCGCGATGCCCTGTCCATCGGCCATCACCAGATCAGGTTTCTGTTTGAGTTGCTGAAAAGCGCCCAGCAGCGCTGGCAATTCGCGGAAAGAGAGCAGCCCTGGAATATAATCCATGCGCAAAGGCTCCTCGTAGACGTGTTTTTCCAGCATGGTCAGTTCGGGAAACGAGAACAGCACAATGGCCGCCCGGGCCATGCCGTTATTCTCGTTGATGGCCATATCTACCCCGGCTACAAAGCGGATATCGTCGAATTGATCCTCCAGAATAACTTTCCCGGCCAGTTCGCGCTGGAGCTCTTTAGCCTCTTCAATGCTCAGATTCCATTTATGCGGTGTAATCATTTTTGCCACTCTCTATAGAAAGCTGTCCTCGCCGCCCCGTGGGCTAGCGGGCCTCGGTAATGAAAATCATGCGCGCACTTTCATGCTCGTAGGGTCCGAATTCATAACTTCCGTAGACATCTTTAATACGGAAGCCCGCCTGTTCCAGCAGCAACTCGGTCTCGTTGCGCTCGAACAGATACAGGCTGGTCTGCGAAACGCTGCGCAGGACAGGGCCGCCCTGCTGGTGAACCTCGTAGAAATGCGTAAGTTCCAGCAAATGGTGCGAGGTAGACGAAGCCGGGCTGAGGAAATGCGTGACGTAGGAGCCATCCTCGCGGGGCCAGGTGCCCTGGTGGAGCATCTGCCCGCTCAAATCTTCCATGTAGCGCGCATCCTCGTTACTGATATCCAGAATAAAGGTCGCCCCCAGGCTGAGATGCTGGCGAATGGCGGCCAGGGCACGCTGCTGCTGCGGACGCGTGGTGACATGGCCAAACGAACCCAGCGCGATCATCGCCAGACGATACTTCTCCGGCAATTGCAGCGCACACATATCCTGCTGGACAAGCTGGCAGCGGGTCGTCAGCCCCTCTTTTTCCAGGGCGCGGCGGGCAATTTCCAGCATACCCGCCGAAGTATCCACGCCCGTCAGGGTGTACCCCTCGCGGGCCAGCGGCAGCAAAAGACGCCCGCTTCCACAGGCCAGTTCAAGAATCTTCCCTCCACATAGCTCGGCAAAGTTGCGGTACATGTCCAGATCTTCATCAAAAGGTGCGTGCTCAATATCGTAAAAAGGCGCGATTGAATCGTAGTCGCTCATCATTATTCGCTTCTTATCTCTTATTATGCGTTCTGGTTTGCCTGTCTATGATAACACAGAAAGCATCCTGGAAGAAAGCGTATAAATTGCTCCGATAGATGAGCCGAGTAGTCGCTGAGAAGAATCGATCAAAAGTATCGCCATCGGGAAAACCTTTTCTCTGACGAGAGGATGCGGCACAGCGTGATAGAGGTAAGAGTATATTTGGTATGGCCATAAGAGAAGACATGCTATAATCTGAGTAGCCGTGGTGAGTTTTGCTGGCTTTTACTATCAGAGGTGAGGTGTGTTATGACCGGTCTGGCAATTTTGATGTTGCTGTTTACCATGATTATTAGCGTAGCGGCAATTGTTTTCTGGATCTGGACGCTAATAGATTGTATTACGAATAAGCGCCTGACGGACACGCAGAAAGTCGTCTGGGTGCTGGTGATCTTTTTTATTGGTCTGATCGGCTCGCTGATCTACGTTTTCGCGGGACGTTCGCCCAGGGTATATGTGCCTGTGCAACAACCCTATTACTATCCCCCGCAGCCTGTCGCGCAGCCCCGGCCTGTCGAGGCGAGCGAGAGCTATCGTCCCTACCAGGAAGGCTATCGCCCACAGGAACCGGTGCGGACCTATCAAGCCAGCGAGCCAGTTCCCGCGCCTGAAAATCAACCGGAGTCGCAGCAGGTGCAGTACGAGCACATGCAGATCTCTTACCCGGAATGAAGCGCCAGCGGCGGCCAGGGGTCAGCCTTCCTACGTGTGGACCAGCACTTTGAGCACTCCCGGCTGCGTGGCATAGTCGAACGCGATCAACACGTTGTCCAGACTGTAGCGACCACTGATGAGCGGGCGGATATCGATCTGGTGCTGAGCCAGGGCGCGCAGAGCGGGCGGAAAAGGGCCGCAGCGCGATCCCTGAACGCGAATTTCGTCGATGACTATGGGCGCCAGGTGCAGATTGCTCCGCGCGGCTACCGTGCTTTTCAGGACCAGCGTACCTCTTGGACGGACCAGGCGCAGCGCCAGTTCCAGCCCCTGTTCGGAACCCGTGCATTCAACTACTACGTCGACGCGCCTGCGTCCATATTGAATAAGCTCCTCTACATCATCGAGCAGGCAGACAGAGATGCCCAGGTGTTCGACCAGCAGCAATTTATCGGGATGTTTGCCGACGATGGTGACCTCGCTACCGCTGAGCGCGAGGACGCGGGCGGCGAGCTGGCCCATTTTGCCATCACCAAGTACAATTACGCGATCAGTGGGTTTGAGATGAACCTGTTCCATGATCTCGAAATTCGCGGCCAGCGGTTCCACAAAAACGGCCTCGTCGTCGCTGACCTCATCGGGCACAAGATGGAGATTTTCCAGCGGCAGGGTGAGGTATTCCGCGAAAGCGCCATCGCGCTGGCCGATGCCCAGCGTGGTACGATCCGGGCAGTGCGTATGCATCCCATTCTGGCAGTAGAAACAACTGCTTTTCCGGCAGGCAGCGTTGATCTCCCCGACAACGCGTTTGCCGATCAGCGCTTTGGGCGTCGAGGCGCCTGGCTGGTGCGCGATTTTTTCGACCACGCCGACAAACTCGTGGCCGAGTACGCCCTCGAAGTCCATGTAGCCGCGTGTAATTTCAATGTCGGTATTGCAAATGCCTATCTGCGAAACACGAATCAGCGCCTCGCCGTCCGGTGGGTCAGGGATAGGATACGTATTCTCAAGCGTCAGCGCGTGCTGGCGATAGACCAGGGCTTGCATAGCTGTTCCCCTTGTAAAATAGAAAGCATTGGACTACCTCTATTATCTCTCACCACGCCTGCCGGGTACAACCCCTATTTCTATCCCTGGCAGGGCTCATGCAAATTCGTCTTTTCCCCGCCTGCTCACTCTTTCTTTCTCGTACATCAGTCATCCCCACTTTTTCCAGCGCCACAAGGGCGCGTTTCCCCTCCCACTCCAGGGGAAAGGATGAGGTTTGGCGAGCACTGCACGCTCGCCAAACCTCATCGCAAAAAAGAGGGCGAGGCGCCACCAGTGGTTGGGCCGCCTCAGAAACATCAGAGATGACTCATGCCCTCTTTTTCTCCCTGGAGTGGAAGAGAGTGCCTGGCTGGAGACGCGGAACGGAAAAACAGGATGTTGAAAAAGCTCTACCAGCCCTGGGTAAAGGGATCAAGGGGCGCAGACGGAGGGCGTGGTGCAGGCCTTTCTCCTGTTGGTCTCTCCAGCAAAAAGACATAGATGTATCTGGTGATTTCATCAATCACCGGTACGTGGGTGCTGAAGCGCCGGGGGTCGAGCGAGTTAATGGGCGCTTGCCCTGCATAGATGCGCTTCAACAGACGCAGCAGCGTTTCCGAGGCAAACTGCCATTGGTCGGGATTGCCCCGGTAAGCCTGCTTGAGTCTATAGAATTGCTTGAGCTGAGTATTGATGAAGATGGCCTGTTGTTGCCAGGGATGGTTCGACGGCAGCAGTAGCAGACCCTCCTGACCGTTTGCCAGCGCGCTCAACGCGTTGATGGTTTCCTGCACAAATTCCTTCACACTGGCCGTATGTTCTGCCTCCAGTTGACTCAGATATTGCTCAAGCGCGTGCAATTCTTCGGCCCGGTCAGCGCGTTTCACGGCGCGATCCATGCCCCTGACCCACAGATAAGCGATGACAGCGGTGATGATGAGAATCGCCGAGGGCCGGCCTGCCAGTACAGGCAGGCCGTATTGCTGAATGGCCGGCTGGAGATCCTGAGCGTGTTTCTGGAATATAAGATCGGTGTATATCAATCCGATATTGAAGGCCGCGATGATGAACGCAGAAAAACGTGGCAAAATAGAAGCGCCCACAATCACGGGCAGCACCAGAAAATCGTAAGCTGGCAGGGTGACGATGTGGATCTGGCCATCCACCGCGCCCACAATCACACTCAAAGACCCTGCGATGCTCAGCAGGACCATCAGCACGCCGGCCAGGGTAATCCAGCCTCGACGATTGAAAAAGGCGATAAAGACCAGTCCGATCAGCGCGCCACAGACGGCGAACACGCTGGGCGTATCTGTGAAGACCGCCGGAATGAACGCGAGCATAGCGACGAAGGTTCCCAGCAGAATCCATGAGAGCAAC
>DASZXF010000451.1:0-2366 GCA_035546055.1 Ktedonobacteraceae bacterium | reverse complement strand
AAGCTTTCTCTTGCCTCGGCGCTTCCTGGCGCGCTGTTTAGCGAGCGGGCACGAAGAGAGGACGAATCTGGACCTGCGTGCGGGCTATTTCTGCGGCCAGCCGGCCTGGCTGTGAACTGTGCATACAGAATTCCAGGGCTGGCCCCATTGTCATCTGGCGCTGCCACAGGATGTCCTGGGGAGCCTCTTCCCTGTGCTCCAGCAAGCTGTACAGTTGGTCATAGCTCATGCCAGAGGGCTTGCTGAACCATGTGGCGTGGCGGAGTTCGATCAGCCGGGCGAGATCGAGGGACGCGCTTTTCATACGATACAGGCCGCCGGTTCCCTGGCCGGCCAGGCGCGCGATCTGCTGGTGCGGCTCCCGACAGATCCCGCTTACCGCCGCCTGGTCCAATGGATCAAGGGCCGCTGAATTCTCCACAAAATACCAGTCTTCGTAGACTTCGCTCTCCTCGGTCATCCACGGCAGGCTGGCCATTTCCAGGACCAGCGAACCTACAAAACCCTGGGGCTGGCGCTCTTGCAAGATCTGGTGAAAGGCAACCAGTTTTGCCTGATATTCCTCTCTCGCCACGCTGCCCGCTCGCTGGTGCCAGAATACATAGGTTAGCATTGTTTTTCCCTTTCACATTTTGAGATAGCCAATGGCTGCTTGCGGTTATATTAGCGGGAAAATGGTGCGTGGAAAAGGACCACTCAGGGCAAAAAGGCCAGAACCACTCGCGTAGTCAGGGCGGCCTGTTCCTTGACAAGCAGACATACGACCATGTATAGTATCCTGGGAACGTTCCCAGAGGGAGTAGAAGCCATGGCTCACGGGGGACGTTTGCCGGGTCAAAATAACCGAAGCGGTTTTTCTCTAATCAGGAAGGAGAGAATACCATGACAGGGACGTTTATCGGTTTGAAGCCAGGACGGCGGGGAAGATGGGCGATCCTCACGGCCCTTTTCTGTCTGCTGGCTTCCGCTGTCGCGCTGGTCGTTCCTCTGAACAGGACGGCGCTGGCGGCGACCAGCGCCCAGGTGACGATCAACGCGAGTCAGTCGCTGGGCGGTCTGACCAACCTGAGCGCGGGTCTGAACGCGGCCATCTGGGATGGCAATATGCTTGACAGCGCTTCTACTTCAGCCATCAGTAACGCGGGCATTTCTGTGCTGCGTTATCCTGGCGGTTCGGCCTCCGACATCTATCACTGGCAGTCGCATTCCGAGGATAACGGGGGCTATGTCAATCCCAGTGATACGTTTGATGCCTTTATGGGCGTGGCTCAGGCGAGCGGCGCGCAGGCGATGATTACGGTCAACTATGGCTCGGGTACGCCACAGGAGGCCGCTGGCTGGGTGCGCTATGCCAACAAAGGCGGCTCTGGCTATAGTGGTCCGGTGCCGACCTATGCGGGTGGCAGCAGTACCGGCCATACCTACGGCATTAAGTACTGGGAAATTGGCAACGAGGTCTACGGTGATGGCACCTATGGCTCGACCTGGGAAAACAATACCCACGGCCTGGGTCCGGCCACGTATGCCAGCAATGTTGTCTCTTTCAGTCAGGCGATGAAGGCGGTTGATTCCAGCATTAAGGTCGGCGTGGTTCTCACGACGCCGGGTAACTGGCCCGATGGGAGTACCAGTGCTTCGTCTCCCCAACCCTGGAATACAACGGTCCTATCGACCGCCTGCTCCTCTATCGACTTTGTGATTATTCACTGGTATCCGCAGGGACCGGGCAGCGAGTCCGATTCCGCGCTGCTCTCGGACACCAGCCAGGTGGCGGGCATGGCCTCGACTGTGCGCTCCGAACTCAGTCAGTATTGCGGTTCGCACGCCAGCGCGGTCCAGATCATGCTCACGGAGACCAATTCTGTTTCCTACAATCCGGGCAAGCAGACCGTGAGCCTGGTTAATGCTCTGTACCTGGCCGACAATTATATGGCGTGGCTGGAGAATGGCATTGCCAATGTGGACTGGTGGAACCTGCACAACGGTCCTTCCACCGGCAACAATAACAGCTCTTCGCTCTACGGCAGCGCTCAGTATGGCGATTACGGTGTGCTGTCGGTTGGCACTTCGCCTGAACCTGCGGCGGATACGCCTTTCCCGCCCTATTATGGCTTGCAGATGCTCAGCCATCTCTTTAAGGCGGGGGATACTATGGTCTCGGCTTCGTCCAATCAAAATTTGATCGCCGTTCACGCGGTCAAACAGGCCAATGGCAAGCTGGCGGTCTTGCTGGTCAACAAAGATCCCAGCAATAGCTATACGGTCTCGCTGGCTCTCAATGGCTACAGCGCGAGTTCGAGCGCGACCGTTTACACCTACGGGCAGAGCAGCAGCGCCATCACTTCGGCGTCAGGCTCGTCGTCCAG
>DASZXF010000450.1:0-9874 GCA_035546055.1 Ktedonobacteraceae bacterium | reverse complement strand
GCATAAGCCATACATGTGCCGGGCTTATGCGGCGGTGAGACTTGTGGCGCGATTGCGATTGCGATGGATCACCCATCCGGGGGCTTTCAGTTCCCCCATAAAGCACAAGAATTTCATAAGCCAATCTTAGCAGAAATGCCTGGTACGGTCAATCAGTTTTGACGCAGCTTTCAGGGCTTCGCGCAAATCGTTTTCCCGCCCCTGCACACGGCTGCGCCGCCAGAAGCCTGTGACACCTGCGCCCTCTGGACTCCGGCAATCATGAGCCATTCCCAATTTCGATCCCGTTGGGAACCCCACCGGAAGCAAGACACGAGAAAGAGGGCCGCTTGAGCGGGCCTCTTTCTCGTGGAAGAAGCTTTTGGGAATACGCTACAGCAGTTTTCGTGCTCAGATTCTTTCGTTATAGAGCATTTATGGCTGCCCTTCTGAAGATGCCTGCCTATGGCTTCAGATGCTCGTCCAGAAAGCGGGCGATGGCGGGATAGGCGACCAGGCGATTGGCGCGTTTGATGACTCCATGGCCTTCGTCCTCGAAACGCAGGTATTCAACGGGTACCTGGCGCTGGCGCAGGGCGGCGACGATCTGCTCGGCTTCGCCGATGGGCACGCGCGGGTCGTTGGCGCCGTGAATGACGATCAGCGGCGCGGTGATGCGTTCGACATGACGAATTGGCGAAATCTCTTCCAGAAATTCGCGATCTTCCTCCAGACTGCCGTATTCGCTGGCACGCAGTTTACGCCGCCAGGGATGGGTGTTTTCCAGGAAGGTGACGAAATTGGCGATGCCCACAATATCGACGGCGGCGGCCCAGAGGTCGGGATAGGTGGTGATGGCGGCAAGAGTCATGAAGCCGCCATAGCTGCCACCCATGACGACGATGCGCGTGGGATCAGCCAGGCCGCTTTCGCGCAGCCAGAGCGCGGCGTAGCGCAGATCAGCTACCGAGTCCATGCGTTTGCGCACGTCATCCAGACTTTGATAGGCGTGACCATAGCCGGTGCTGCCGCGCACGTTGGTGGCCAGTACGGCGTAGCCACGCGCCACCAGATATTGAATGACCGGTTGAAAGATGGGACGGGCCTGGCTCTCCGGTCCGCCATGCACATGTACCACTACAGGCAGGTTCTCAGCGGGCCGGTCTGATGGTACATAGAGAAAGGCCGGGATCTGGCGGCCATCAAAGGTGGGATAATGGATCAGCGATGGCTCGACAAAGCTCTCACGCGGGATACCGCCAAGCGAGCTGCGCGTGGCCTGCCAGTAAAGCTGGCGCTCTATGTCCCAGATCCAGATATCCATGGGCGTGCCCGCTGAAATCTGTGTGAGAGCCAGTTGGTGACCATCAGGCGACCAGAGCAGTTCGGGAATGACGCCCCGCCGCGTCTGTGGTGGTAATGGTAAAGCCTGGCGTTCCTGCCAGCCGCGCGAGACATCAAAGAGTTCCAGGCGCGAGTAACCATCTTCATTGACGGTCAGGGCGAGATGCCGCCCATCATGGCTCAGCTTCAGACCATCAACATCCCAGGCATCGTCGCGCAGGTAATGCAGTTCGTTGCTGGCCAGGTCAAACCAGGCCAGGTTGAGAAAGTCTCGTCCGCGATTGCTGAGGACATAAAAGCCTGTGCCATCAGCTGCCCAGGAAGCGGCGTGAAAGAGCGACGGTCCCTCGGCGGTATCGGGAGTCAGCGCCCGCGCTTCTCCGCTGACCAGGTTGAGCAGGAAAAGTTGCATAAAGGTGTTGGAGTATGAGCGGCTGACGATGACCTGCGTGCCATCCGGCGCATAGGCGGAGGGGAAGTTGGTGCTGTCCTGCTGCCAGACCAGGCGCACGGTGCCGCTGCCCATATCACGCTCGTAAATGTCAAAATAGCGCGGATCGCGCTCATTGCTGGCGTAGACAATACGCTGACCATCCGGGGACCACAGACCGGCGCGGTACATGACTTTTGGCAGGTGGGTCAGTTCGTGAAAGGCGCTGCCGTCCTGGCTCAGCGTATAAAACTGATCCAGTTCGCTGCCCCCGCTATCCGCCGCGACCAGCATAACCGGCTCGACCGGAGAGTAGCTGATCGCGGAGACGCGTTCGCCACGGAAGGTCAGTTGCTCCGGCCAGGCCGGCGTTTCTCGCTCCAGTTCCAGCGGCACACTCCAGACCTCGGCCACCCCGGTGATGTCGCTCAAAAAGCTCAGTTGCCGACCATCGGGGGAAAAAGCCGGCCCATATGCATTGCGCACGTTCAAATAGCGCTCAAAGGGATATCCGTTTGCTGTCATAACCTCTGCTCAACTCTCTTTCTCGCATAAAGGCAACAGGCCACGACGGATCTGCGCGTCCAGCGTGACCTGTTGTTCCAGTTTGATTGCCTGATACTCCGCTACTTCACCCCACGCATACTTAACTTCACCCGCTCACGTTGCCTGTCAACCTCCATGACACGCACCTGGACAACCTGGCCCACCGCGACCACGGAGAGGGGATCGCGCACGAAACGCTCGGCCATCTCGGAGACATGGACCAGACCATCATGCTTGACACCAATATCAACAAAAGCGCCAAAATCGACCACGTTGCGCACGGTCCCCTGCAAGACCATGCCGGGCTGGAGATCCTCCATTTTGAGTACGTCATGGCGCAAAATGGGCGCGGGCAGGGCATCGCGCGGGTCCAGACCAGGCTTCTCAAGGTTTTCCAGAATATCGTTCAGGGTCGGCAAGCCAACGCCCAGCTTCTTCGCCATGTCCGACCAGACCACCTCTTCGCTTTCGCCCCTGTTATTTTTGCGATTACTGCGGCCCAGGCTGCTCTGCAATTTGATGAACTGGCGATACTGCGCGATGCGCTCAGCCGGCTTGCTACTGGCCTTCTCCCCCTTCGGCAGAAGATCCAGCAGCGCGCGCGCGGCGGCATAGCTCTCAGGGTGAATGAACGAATTATCCAGTTCCTCTACGCCATTGGCGATTTTGAGGAAACCAGCCGCCTGCACAAAAGTCGCGGCTCCCAGACCAGGCACTTTATGCAATTCTTCACGCGATTTAAACGGACCATGCTCCTCGCGATATTTGACAATGGCGTTGGCCACCCGGCTATTAATGCCCGAAACATGCTTGAGCAGAGCCGCCGAGGCTGCATTTAACTCGACGCCCGCGAAGTTGACGCAAGAGACTACCACGCGCTCCAACGCATTAGCCAGTTCTTTCTGATCCACATCATGCTGATAGAGGCCCACACCGACCGCTTTAGGATCGATCTTGACCAGTTCAGCCAGGGGATCTTGCAGACGACGCGCAATGGAAATAGTTCCGCGCTGAGTGGCGTCAAGGGTGGGAAATTCCTGGCGAGCCGCTTCGGAGGCCGAGTAAACGGAAGCGCCGGCCTCGTTGACGATTACATAGCCGATCTTCCCTTTTTTCCCTGTCTCGGCTTCAATCTCGCGAATCAGGCCGGCGACCAGTTGCTCGGTCTCGCGCGAGGCAGTTCCGTTGCCGATGGCAATGACATCAATCTGGTGTTTGGTAATCAGGGCGCGGAGAATCTGCGGCGCCCGCTCCGATTGATGCAGGTACATGGTGTCCGATTCGATGTATTTGCCCGTCTCATCTACCACGGTCAGTTTACAGCCAGTGCGATATCCCGGATCGACGCCCAGCACTTTGCGTCCTCGCAACGGCGGCTGGAGCAACAGGTTGCGCAGGTTGGCGGCGAAAATTGCGATGGCATGTTCTTCCGCCTGGCGCGTCAATTCGGCGCGCACTTCGCGCTCCATGGCGGGCGCCAGCAGACGCTTATACCCGTCTTCGCGGGCGTCTTCCAGGTGACGCGCGAATGGCGAAGTTGCCCTGACAGGATAGTGCTCGCTGATGACCGGCTGCGCCTGCTCGTATGGCAACGACACGCCGACGCGCAATACGTCTTCATGCTCGCCACGATTGAGAGCCAGCACGCGATGAGGCACCAGCTTTGTCACGTTTTCATTGAACTCATAGTAAAGCTGGTAGACGCCTTTGGGATCTTTCTCAGCCAGTTTCTCCGGGTCGACCGCTTTAGCGGCAAAGGTCGCCTGCTTGAAGAAGGTCGCACGCATGGCCCCACGCACATTGGCGTCTTCCGCCATGACTTCCGCCGCGATATCGCGCGCCCCGGCATACGCCTCCAGACTGGTATCAACCCCCAGTTCCGCGTTGAGGAACGGGCGCGCCTGTTCTTCCAGCACTTGCTCGACATCACCGGCGATTTCAGACTGCTGGAGCAACAGATCGGCCAGAGGAGCCAGACCCTTCTCGCGGGCCACACTGGCGCGCGTTTTGCGCTTGGGCCGATAGGGTAAATAGAGATCTTCTACCTCTTGCAGCGTCGTCGCGGAGAGGATCGCGCTTTCCAGCTCGGGCGTCAGCTTTCCCTGGGCTTCGATCAGGCGCCGCACGTCCGCTTTCCGCTCAAAAAGCGCGCGCAGGGCAGCCGCCCGGTCAGCAATGGTCTGAATCTGCACTTCGTCCAGGCTACCTGTCACCTCTTTGCGATAACGCGCTACAAAGGGGATGGTGTTGCCCTCGTCAAGCAGCGCGACGGTACGAGCGACCTGGCCGCTGTTCAGTCCCAGTTCCCGGCCCAGCGCGGCGGCCAGTTCAGACAGAGGAAGCGTTTCAGTGGGCGTGGCCTCCACTTTGGCCCCGTCATCTACGATAATATAGTCCTGACTTGTCAAAAAAGTTCCTACCTTCCCTGGCTAATTGATATCAGCAAAACATCGATCAACGCAGAGATATCGCCAAACATACAACGGCATATCAAATCCACTCAATACATGAGCAGGCAAAGCTCCACAGTTCCGCTGGCGCGAGAAGGCGAACCGGGCATACCCCGCAGCAGGCTCTACCTCTGATCCACATCTCTTCCCGGCGCTCAACTGATGGCGAGCTTTGACAAATTGATATCACAGGTTGATCCTATCATAAAGGTCAAGCAAAAGAGCGCCGTTGAGTGAGCGCTCTGCGGGTACCCTGCGTGTTGTCAGGAGCCGCGCCGACTTCCGCTGCGCAGCCCGAGCAGTCCGCCCAGAAAGGCAAAGCCCATGGCGCAGGCCAGACCAATCGCCCCCAGAATGAGAAAAGCGCGCCAGCCCTGATCGCCGCTTGAGGAGAGGCCGCTGGCAAAAATGTGAGGTTTGACCTGGGCAATGGCACGTTGTAACGCCTCGCCCGACGGTAGCGCGTGACCTCTTTTGCGCGCGCTGTCTAGCGCCTGCTGCACCAGCGGCAAAGCCTGGATCACCAGACCTATGGGGAGCACAATCCAGTAGAAAATGGTGCTGATGATGCCGGCCCAGAAGCCTGTGCGCAGGGCGCGTGTGATTGCTCCACCATAGCGTGTAGTGAAAAAACCGGCCAGCAGGTAGAATAGCAACCCTTCCGCCAGTCCAAGGTAAAAGAAAACATCACGCTGTAAAAACAGCAGCAGCAGCGCGGAAATCACGCCTTGCAACATCCCCCACAGGCAGCCCTGCTGAAATGGACGTGGCAACGGCTGTCGCCGCAACGGGGCGGGCGGATAAGTCGGATGCAGCGTGCCTCCGGCTGGCGGTGGAATGGGCCGGCCAGAGCGTCCAACGTGCTGCTGTGGCGCGGCGGGCGGGACCGAGGACCAGCCCGGCACCGGGCCGGCGGCATGGCGCACCGGCGGCGCGGTGCGTACCGGGGCGGGAGTCGGACGCGCCTTACCAGACACAGGTTGATGAATCTGCACCTGCTGGCCGGACTGCCCACGGGAAAGATCGCGAACCGGTGGCGGTGGCGGCGGCGGCAACGATACGGGAGGAGGTGGCGGCGCTACCATCTCAGTCAGCGAATTCGCCTCCTGATAGCGCGTCTGTGAAATGGTCTGGTCTGCGTATCCGCTAAAACCCGGCTCCCGCAAGGCCCGCGCGAACTCCTGCATACTATGCTGGCGCTCATCCACATTCAAAGCCAGCGCCTGCAAAAGTACCCGCTCAACCTTCAGCGAAATCTGAGGGTTAAGCTGGCGAGGCGGCACCAGCGTATCCTGCATACTGCGCGCCACCGCCGCCTGTGGCACCTGCGCGGTCAGCAAAAAGTACATCGTCGCCGCCAGCGAATAGAGATCTGACTGCGGACTGGTCTGGCCGATGTACTGCTCCAGCGGACTGAAGCCCTCGGAAACCGCGCGAGCCATCGTCTGCGTCTGCACATTGGGATCATACAGACGGGTCAGGCCAAAATCCACCAGCACAGCCTGTCCCTGCGGCGTCAGAATAATATTCGCCGGCTTGATATCGCGATGCAAAACAGGAGGATTGCGCCCATGCAATTCTTGCAACACATCGGCCACCGGCAACAACCAGCGCAACACCTCCTGCTCATCAAACGAACCTCCATGCGCCTTGACCATCTGCGCGCAGTTCCGGCCCTCGATCAACTGCATCACCAGATAAAAACGCCCCTTCTCCTCAAAAGCGTCGTAGACCTGCGGCAGATGCTCGCTTTTGACGGTGAAAAGGATCGCAGCCTCCATCAAAGCCTGGCGACGCGCGGCGGGTGTGACATCGTATGTCTCTTTAATCGCGCAAGGACGATTGCCCTCGCTTAGAGCCAGACCACGATACACCGAACCGAAGCCGCCGGTGTTAATCAGCCCTTCAATGCTGTAATGGCCCCCGACTATCGCGCCGGCCTCCAGCGGGAGAATTGTTGTCATACTCTTCCTTATAACGATTTCGCTTCGCTTCTTCGCTTTTCCTGTTGAGCCGCGCACATCTTCCGTGACGGCATTCATCGTCTATTTTACAACATCATGTCTTCCATGCCTTCCATTTTCCCGTGGCGAGCAAAATAACCCCGGAACTCCTTTACAGAAGCAAGGAAAGGGCGTATATTCCTCTCAAGAAAGGATGGACAGGTATCACGCGAGGCCAGCAATTGTGCCCAGCCCGTCCGAAATCTGAAGGATGTGGAAACAGAGCGACTGGACAGATTGTTGACACCGTTGTCTAATACTGTGATACAATGACACAGTACGTAGCTGAACTTTCACGCACGCTGCCTGGGATAACGGAAAGGCAAACTCTGGTTTTCCCCGGCGGAGGAGCGCCCGAAAAAGAGAGCAAATCTATTGGAACAAGAAGTTATGTTTGAAGCCGATAAACCAGCCGAGCCAGAACGCGAAGCTATCCAGGACTCAGACTTGAGTAACCTGGCGCAAAGCGACAGCCTGCGCCTCTATCTGCGCGAAATTTCTCGCATTTCTCTGCTCTCTGCATCCAAAGAAGCGTACCTCGCAGAGCGAGCAGAGCAAGGTGATCGGGATGCGCGCAATAGCCTGATCGAAGCGAATCTACGCCTGGTCGTCAGTATCGCGAAAAAGTACGTCGGCCAGGGTCTTTCCCTTGAAGATCTGATCGGCGAAGGCAACATTGGCCTGATTCGCGCTGTCACCAAGTTCGATTATCGCAAAGGTTTTCGTTTCTCAACCTATGCGACGTGGTGGATCAAGCAAGCTATTACACGTGCCATCCTGGAAGGCACGCGCGTGGTACGCCTCCCTGTGTACATCATGGAAGAGGTTATGCGTGTCAAACGCACAACCCGCCAGCTTTACCAGGAACTTGGTCGCGAACCAACCGCCGAGAATATCGGCGAACGCCTGGGGATGACACCCGAACGCGTCAGCGAACTGCTGATCTGGGCCGAGAAGGTCTTCTCTCTGGATGCTCCGCTTTCAGAAGAGGAGGAGAACACCCTCGGCGATATCATCGAGGATCAGCGCGAACGCGGACCGGTCGAGGTCGCGGACCAGCATTTGCTGCGCGAAGAGATTCGCAAAGTGCTCGGCCAGCTTACCCTGCGCGAACGCCAGGTGATCGAACTGCGCTTTGGCCTGCGCGATGACCACGACCATACCCTGGAAGAGGTCGGCAAAAAGCTCAAAGTGACGCGTGAACGGGTCCGCCAGATTGAAGAACGAGCGATCCGCAAGCTGCGCCACCCACAGGCCAGCCGCATCCTCAAGGATTATCTGGACTAAAAAAAGCACGCTGTCCGGCTGGCTCAGTACCCCAGGGCGGAGAACCCCGGTCCTGGTTCTTTGCCTCTCTCAGGAATTGTCCTACTCCCTGAGCCAGTTACCTCTGCACCCGAACAGGATGCGAGCTCTCCTTTCAGGTAATACGATCATCTGTGCTCTGCCTAATCTCCTGGCGTTCTTACAATTCTAACAAAATGCAGGCTTTTGTTATAACAAAAAGGTGAACAAAGTAGTACATTTAGACGTAGTATCTATGGGTAGTGTATGCTTTTACGTCTTAATTGTTGAAAGGACTCTCGATGTTGGAAAGGTTTCGATTTTTGGGTAAAAATCATGTAGGGAAAGGAGGAGCGGCATTGGTTCAGGCCCGTTTACTGGAGAACAAGTAACGATCAATGCCGCACGGTCTGATGAATGAATTGGCAGGCCAGAGCCTGGGAGGATATCTCCTGGAAGAAGAACTTGGGCGCGGCTCGATGGGCATGGTATACCGGGGTAAACAGGTTGCCTTGAGCCGCGAGGTGGCCATCAAGATCTTACCACAATCTCTGGCACAAGACCCCTCATATGTCGCCCGCTTTATCCGCGAGGCCCAGATTATGGCCGGGTTAAATCACCCCAATATTGTACAGATTTATGACGCCGGACAACAAAACGGCGTGCTCTACTTTGTCATGGAATATGTGCAGGGGCCAACGATTGGCAGTCTGCTTCACCTGGATGGCAGTATGCCTCAACACCTGGCCGCCGAGTACGTGGCACAAATCGCCGATGCTCTCGATGCCGCATATAAAGAGCGCAATGTGATTCACCGCGATTTGAAACCAGAAAATCTGATGCTGGATCGCTGGGGACGCGTCAAGGTGATGGACTTCGGCCTGGCTCGCGCTCCTGGTCTGCAACAGATCACGGTGGCGAAAACTCTGGTCGGCAGTATCTATTACGCTTCTCCCGAGCAGATCTGGGGCAAACAACTGGATAACCGCAGCGATATTTATGCGCTGGGCGTGGTACTCTACGAAATGGTCACCGGCCAGCGTCCGTTTGCCGGTCGCACGCTCCAGGAGTTGACGCAGAAGATCACTGCTGGCCAGGCGCTTCCCCCGACGGCGCTGGCTCCCGACCTCTCACCTGAGCTGGAACGCATTATTTTAATCGCGATGGCCGCCAATCGCGATGATCGTTTTAGCCAGGCCAGCGAACTGGCAACCGAACTGCGCTCACTCAATCTGCGCGCGCCTTCGATTTGCCAGATCCTTATCCATGAAAACAGTCCCGCCAACAGTGGCGACTATCAGGAGGGCGGACAGAACGCGCTGCCCAGGCGTCCGCAGACCACTCCAGCGCATTATCCGCCCGCCGACGCGCTCCAGGCGCTTCCGTCCAGGGATCGCCAGACGCCAATTCCCAGCGGTCCCGATGGAGGAGAGCTGGATCAGGAGAGTCTCCCTGGTCTCCCTCGTCCACTTTCCAGTTATGACACCAACCCGGAATTTCCCGCTCAGGGCCAGTTCTCTACGCCAGACGGCTTACTGGAAACGGAAATGGCTCAAGCAGATGCTTCCGCTCCAGAAGCGGAACCAGAATCCGAAACAGCGGAAAACCAGCCTCACCGCTGGCGCCGCCGCAAATTTCCATCATCCTGATTCTATCCCGCACTTTTCTATCTTTTTAGTCAAGAGAGGATTACAGGTCTACTGGCTGTAATCCTTTCTGCTTTCATAGTATCAAATCCACCATCTCCATGCTCTCAACCTTCCCTCTCCATCTCTCTCCATCCCAGGCTGACAGATTTTAGCATAGGTCTGAACGCCATCATCTGCCTGCTCGCGCCT
>DASZXF010000449.1:0-1753 GCA_035546055.1 Ktedonobacteraceae bacterium | reverse complement strand
TTCGTCAACAGAGTCCAAAAAGAGGGGGGCGGTGCGCCACCAGCGCTTGAGGCCACCTCAGAAACGTTGGGGATGACTCATGTTTGGATGAGGTTTGGCGAGCGCGGCGCGCTCGCCAAACCTCATCATTTCCCCTGGGTGGGGAGGGGAAACGCGCCTTGCGGTGCTGGGAAAATGGGGGATGACTGATAAGTCAGCAGGAGAGGCAAGATAAAGAACTTTTATGAGGAGTCAATCGTTATAAAGAGCAGTTGACTTTTTGCCGCTCTTCGTCTATATTACTGTCGAGTTACCTATTGCCAAAAATGGTGCCTGAAACAACGGAATTCCCCGCATAGTATGCAAATGAAGAGTGTGAAAATGGGTGAAAAACGCCCTGGTAATCTGACCGGGCTTCTGTTCACATGTCATACCGGATTCCGGCCCATAGTCAAGCCGCTTTACTGGAGATGACGATCAGATGCCGTATGGTGCTGTGATCGGATTATGCACAAGGAGGCTCACCTATGGACGGGAGCCCGCTCTCTCTTATTTCTGGCCTTCTCCTGGCGCTGCTGCTCGCGTGGTTTCTCAGCGAGGTAATTCGCTTGCTGCGCAGGCGTTCATCCATTCGCCGTGGTCTGTACCGCAATCCGGCCCAATGTGAGCGCGCGCTTGATTACTTTAGCCGTCACCTGGCCCACCATCCTCGCGATTGGGAAACCTACCTGAAGCGCGGCGAGGCTTTTACGTTCCTGAAAAATTATCAGCAAGCCCTGCGCGATTATACGCAGGCGCTGGCTCTGCATCCCAACGATGAGACAATTCTGGTACGCCGGGGACGCATCCAATACCACCTGCGTACTTACGATGAGGCGATCTGGGACTGCACGCGTGCGCTGGACATCAATCCCCACTACAGCCCGGCGTATAGCATACGCGGCCTGGCCTATTTTGCCTCGAATGAGTACGAACGCGCGGCCCGCGATTACACCAGGGCCATTGAGATGAACCCCGATAACCCGCACAACTATCTCAATCGCGGCCACTATTACCTGCGCACGATGGAACTGGAGAAAGCCAGGGCCGACTGGCAGGCGAGCTGGAACCTCAAGCCGGAAGTGACGACGGGGCTGATGCTCAACTGGCTGAGGCTGGCTCAGAACCATGAAAAGGAGGATGTTGAGATCGCCTGCGAACTGGAAAAGGTGGCCGCGCTGGCGCCACACAGCGCGGACGCCTATCTTTGTCTGGGCATCGCCTTCTATTTACGCAAGGCGCCCGAACAGGCGCTCATCCGCCTGCATAAAGCGCTGGCGCTACGAGCGGAGAACGAACTGGCGTATTTCTGGCAAGGCATGGTCCTGGCGGCGCTGCAACGCAATATGCAAGCCGAGCAGGCTTTTTTACGTACCAGCGATCTGGGTCTGCCCAAAGCGCTCTGGCAGCCTATCGCGCGCCTGGACGAACAGATGCAGATGACCTATCGCAATTACCAGAGCTATTGAATGAACATGGCATCGCCAAAACTGAAGAAGCGGTAGCGCTCACGAATGGCTTCCTGGTAAACGCGCGTCATCAGTTCTTTGGAGGCAAAGGCGCTGACCAGGAGGAGCAGCGTTGAGCGCGGCAGGTGGAAGTTGGTGATCAGGGCGTCAACCAGTTGATAGCGGTAGCCAGGCGTGATATAGAGGCGGGTGGCCCCGTGATAGGGCAAAGCCTGACCGTCGTAGAGACTGGCCACACTCTCCAGCACACGCACAGCGGTGGTACC
>DASZXF010000448.1:0-2236 GCA_035546055.1 Ktedonobacteraceae bacterium | reverse complement strand
CCTGTACTCGATAGTCGGTTTTACCTTCCATTTGTCGACGCAGGCTGGCAGGCCGCATGTCCGTCCAGACTTCTTTGATATAGGCCAGGCAGTCGCTTTTCGGACCAGATCTGTCGGCGTTATACCAGCCCGGAGGATTCTCGCGGTCTGCCGGCCAGATGGAGTACTGTTCTTCGTGATTGATGACGACTTTGTAGATGGTCATGTCTTCTTGTTCTTCGTGAAACATGTTGGGAAACCCCTTTCTCGATATAGCGAATACTACTGTTCTGATTTCTCAGCACGGCGCTTGCTGATCCTGTGCTGCGAGATCCATGGCGGAAAATTCGATTGAGAGCGGTACGCAAATGTGGCTACCGCGTGGACGGCTGGCTCTGGAGCAGCGGAAATCATGCACTACGAAGAGACGCTGCAACCATCTGTCCTGTCCGTCATACCTGGGTGGAAACGCTGTGCGCGCATGAGCTGCGACTCTGTTGTCAATGATCATGAGATCGCCCGTTACCAGCCTGTGGTCAACTGCCACCTTCAAGAGCGCTTCTTCCAGCGTTTTCAGGGCAGTCTGCGCGGGAGGGGTGAGCGCTTCCATGCCATAAAAGTCAACGCTGAGGTCCGGTTCGAGAATATCGCCCCGGAGAACTGGCAGGCGCGGAGAATACACGGTCTCGGTGGTAAACGAGGACGAGAGCCGGATGCGGTAGAGCGGTTGCCGTAAAAGTTCCAGGGTTTTGCCTGGCAGCATGGCAAAGGCTCGCCGAATGGAGGCCGCCGCTGTGGCCGCGATACGTTCGTGGTCAGGTCTGAGGCAGAGCAGACCGACGAAATCGGGCCTGTATGGATGAAAGGCGTCCTCGGTGTGAAACTCAAGGTAGGTAGAGCCGGTGTTTTCCTGCGCCTCTTCTTTGCCGCGCACCGGGCAGATGTTCTGAATGAGCATCCCGTTCTTTTCGTCCTCATACGCGATTGGTTCACCGAGGTGCAACATGATGGCCAGCAGCACGTATTCGCTGATGAACGAGGTTTTCTCCAGCGAAATCTCACCACCACCCGGCGTTGGAGGGAGATGATCATCGATAGGAAGATTGCGAATCAGCAGCATCCCATCATCATTTGAATGTTTGCGGAATTGGCTGAGCAGTTTTGCCAGGCGCTCAGGGATATGCCTGGAGTGCAGCTCGACCTCGGTAATCAGTTCATCATCCCAGGCATCGACGTTGATGGAGGGCAGATCTTCAAGAGTCGCTCTGAGGAGCGAGTGTTCTTCCCCGCTCAATTCCAGAATGTGGTCATGGCCGAAGCCAGAAACGTGTTCCACACGGGTTATGGGTTTGGATAGTATCATGGTTATCTCCCCGGAGGAGCGAAGCCGATGCGCAAGTTTCCAGTCTCTCTGCTTCTGTTGCGCTCACACATCGGATCGATAGCTCCTCGTTACTTGCGTAGCCTTTCAAACAGTTAATCGGCAGCAGCTATATACTCGTTTTCCGTGAGAGCGCTCCAGGCTTCGTCTTCTGGCAATGGGTCTAACGCGGCGAACAATCGTTGAGCCGCCTCATGCCCTCTCTGTTCTGCGAGCCGGTGCGCTATCATGGCGGAAAGCTCGGCGATAGTTGGCGCGGTTTCCATCAGATCCTGGGGCGTTATTTTGATGTTGAACGCCGCGCGCAAGCGTGTGACAAGTTGAATGGCGAGTAAAGAGTCACCTCCTGCTTCAAAGAAATTATCATGGATGCCAGGGTGGGTTTGATCCAGGACATCTTTCCACTGGAAGACCAGCAGTCGCTCCAGCATGCTACGCGGAGCGGCTGGCTGACGGTCGATGATAACCTGCTCATCGCCAGGCTCAGGCAACGCCTGGCGATCCAGCTTGCCGTGAGGGGTGAGCGGCAAATGCGTCAGGGAGAGAAAACTGCTCGGCAGCATGTAGTCGGGCACCCGCTGCTGCAAGAACTGACGCAGTTCGGCGGGCAAGACGACCTGCCCCGGCTGCGGCACTATATACGCCACCAGTCTGCGCTCTCCTCTCCGATCCTCCCGCACCTGCGCCACTGCCTGCGCCACCGCTGGATGCTGGCTCAGCACGCTTTCCAACTCGCCCGGCTCGATACGGAAGCCCCGCACTTTGACCTGGTTGTCCGCTCGCCCCACGTACTCCAGGTTGCCATCGGCACGATAGCGCGCCAGATCTCCGGTCCGATAGAGCCGCGCACCGGATCGGCTGCTGAAGGGATGCGGC